>NZ_DBPF01000044.1:42014-42206 GCF_002299355.1 Catenibacterium sp. UBA627 | reverse complement strand
GGAATGATTACAGGAGATGATGTGTGGTATGTTCGGGCAAGTCATAAAGCAGGACTTGATTATACACAGGAATCTTATGGTGGTATAGGATTCGTTGCTAAGTTATCTGGTAAGACATTTAGTACTTTATTAGATGATGGAAAAGGGAAAGATGCAAAATATGTAGTCATTGCAGGTGGCTATAATGATATG
>NZ_DBPF01000044.1:6967-41929 GCF_002299355.1 Catenibacterium sp. UBA627 | reverse complement strand
TGCAAAGATTCTTGTTGGTATGACAGGAGATGCTACAAGTGATCATTCACGATTTAAGAATGTCATCCAAGCATATAAAGATGGCACAAAAGAAGCAGGTGGTCTTTATATCACCAATAGTGAATATGCCTTAAATGAAAATAAGAATTACTTCGCATCAGATGGTTACCATCCTAATGTGAAAGGTCATCAAGCCATTGGTGAAACAATTGGTGGCTATTTAATGAAATGCGAAGATATAAGAGTCAATTCTTATGCCTCTACTATTACTATAGGAGCAGGCACTTATGCCACTTCAAATGGTCATTTTATGAATACAACAGGTATTTATCACAATTACTATATGGTAGATGGTATTGTGGATCAGTCCATCTCAGGTGCTATTAAGTATGAAGGTGAATATTATAAAGTGGATGCAGGTAAAGTGGATACATCTTACACTGGTCCATGGAATTATAATGGAACAACCTATTATTTAGTGAGTGGTCATACAAATAAGAATATGAATGGTCCAATAAAGAACAAAGGTTATTGGTATTATGTGGAAAACGGTCTTGTGGTTAACAAGAATACGATCGTGTACTTTAATGGAGACTGGTATTATATTCATAATGGTAAGCTAGATAAGGATTATACAGGTTTAGTAGACTATAATGGAAAGACATATTATGTAGTTGATGGTGTAGTGAATCATTCATGTAATGGATTGACTTATATTAATGGTGAATGGTGTTATATCGTTAATGGTGTTTTAGATACAGGTTATAATAATCTGATTCTTTATAATGGTACATGGTATTATGTAGAGAATGGTAAAATCAACTGGCATTATACAAATCTTGTACAGTATTATGGTACTTGGTACTATGTGGAAAATGGTAAGATCAACTGGAATAAAAATACATTATGTCAGGTTAATGGTCATGGTACTTGGTATTATGTAGAGAATGGTCAAATCAATTGGCATTATCAGGGATTGGTTTACTGTAATAAAGAGTGGTACTATATTAAAAATGGTGTTCATCAAACAAACTATTCTAGTCTTGTACTTTATAATGGCACTTGGTATTATGTGAAAAACGGTAAGATTGACTGGTGTTATACAAACCTTGTACAGTATCATGGTACATGGTATTTTGTAGAGAATGGCAAGATCAACTGGGGTAAGAATACATTGTCCCAGGTAGATGGACATGGTACTTGGTATTATATTGAAAACAGTCAGATCAATTGGCATTATACTGGTTTAACACAATATTTTGGTACATGGTATTATATCCAGAATGGTGCATTGAACTGGTCTTATAATGGATTGGTGTATTATCATGGGACTTGGTTCTATGTCCATAATGGACAGATTGACTGGAACTATTCTAATCTCGTTTTATATAATGGTACTTGGTATTATGTAGAGAATGGCAAGATCGACTGGAATAAGATAACTTTATCTCAGGTTGATGGGCATGGTACATGGTACTATGTTGAAAATGGACAGATCAACTGGTCATATAATGGCTATTACAACAACCATACAATTCATAATGGTGTTGTATGTTAGGGGACATGATGTCCCCTTTTTTATGCAAAAAAAAGACTATGAAATCAGTCATAGTCTTATAGAAACATTAATAGTAATCCAAATGCAAAGAAGATAAGAATAAGATAGATTACAACCTTAATACTCCACTTAAAGATATAGTACATAAGAATAAATGGAAGAAATGCGAGAAAGAACATCATTGATAATAATGTACTTAACATAATCATCACCTCATTCTCATTATAACATTATTTTCCAGAGTCACCATAGTTTTTAAGTACTCTAGCACTTGGGTCATTGACATCACAGTTTTCCCAAGTCTTATTAGGCATCCAGAAATCCTTGATCCATTTGGCTTTCCCTGGGTAATAAGATTCAAAGATATCACGATATAATAGAGATTCTTTAGTAAATGGTGTGCAGTAAGGATACTTATCCTCAGCATTTTTAACATCTTCATCTGTATAGAGTGAATCAGCATATTCTTTTAAATAATCCACCATAGAATGTCCAACAGCATCAGAGAAAGCTGCTTTTTCTCTAAATAAGATATCCTGAGGAAGATAGTTTAAACCTTCAAAAGCATGTCTTAAGAGATATTTACCTTTATTGTATGTGTTCATCTTCTTCTTTGGATCAATACGCATTGTATAATCTACAAAATCAAGATCTGCGAAAGGAACACGACCTTCTAAGGCATTCGCACTAATACATCTATCTGCTCTTAATACATCATACATATATAATTCTCGCATACGTTTCTGAGATTCTTTCTGGAATTCTTCAGGACTAGGCGCAAAGTCTGTATATTTATAACCAAATAATTCATCACTGACTTCTCCTGTTAAAATAACCTTTAGATCAGTATGTTCATGAATATATTTACATAATAAGTACATACCAATACTTGCACGAATAGTTGTAATATCCCATGTTTCTAATGTGCGGATGACTTCTCTTAAAGAACCGAGTACATCTTCTTTAGTCATGATTACTTCTGTATGATCAGTACCTAGAAATTCAGCTACTTCTTTCGCATACTTTAAGTCAATTGGATCTGTTTCCATACCAATCGCAAATGTCTTGATAGGTGTATCAGTAATACGTTGACCAATCGCACATACTAAAGATGAATCTAAACCACCAGATAATAAATAACCAACAGGGGCATCACTCTGTAATCTCTTCTTAACGGCTTCAATTAGTTTAACACGTAAGTTCAAGGCGATTGTTTCTACATCATCATTATGCATTAATTTCACATCAGCCACATCATTGAAGCATATAAACTTCTCACCATCATAATAATGTCCTGGTGGGAAAGGCATGATTTCTTTACAGACAGGCATTAAAGCTTTAGCTTCAGAACCAAATGCGATAGTCCCTTTTTCAGTATATCCATAAAACATCGGACGAATACCAATTGGATCTCTTGCAGCCATCATCTTGTCAGTTAATGCATCATATAAGCAGAATGCATATTCACCATCTAAATATCTTACAAGTGTATCTAAACCATATTTTCTATATAAAGGAATTAATACTTCACAATCACTAGAAGACTTAAAAGTATATTCATCCATAATATTCTTCTTTAATTCTGGATAGTTATAGATTTCTCCATTACATACCACAATAGTATGATCATCAGAAAAAGGCTGCATACCCTTTTCGCTTAAATCCATAATAGCTAATCTATTAAAACCAAAAGTTTTATCGAATAATCGAGAAGTCTCGATCATATCTGGACCTCTGCCTTCAATCTTTCCTAAAGCTTCATCAAATACATCAATTTCTAGTTCTTTAGAACCTACTGTTAAAAAACCACACATTTACATCTTCCTCCCTATACTTGAGTCAAAAAAAACTCGCTTTGTGGTGCGAGTATCTTACTAAGTCGTTGAGTCTATAACTAAGTACAGACATACTTCAAAGAGCATGCGATACCCGCCAGCGGTAACGTCGCTGAAAGAACGTTCTAGCCTACTTGCATTATGCTTTGGGTAGACAGCTCAGAGGTGTTCTTCATCTATCACTTAACTGTAAGTCTTCCACCATCACTTACTCGCTGGAGTCTCTGTCATAGAATACTCTCCTCGTCTTCGCCTTTGTTGGGTTTAAGTATAATACAAAGATTTATTCAACGCAATAATAAATTATTATAAAAATGTTAAAAATTAATCGTAATTTAGCATATATACTAATTTTTGAATAATTATGTCGCTATATGTAAAAAAATCATTAAAGATTATAAATGTGGTAGAATAGAGATAGACAAGGAGGAAAGACCATGAAAGCAAGAACGTATTCCATCATAGAATTCAAAAGAATATTAGAAAACAATGGTTATCGATTCCTTAGACATGCAAAAGGGGACCATTGTATTTACTCTAATGGTGAACGCACTATTACTATTAAGAGGACTCATGTGAATAAGATGATTGCCCGTAGACTTATTAAGGAATATGATTTAAAGGTAGATGATTAGCATCTCTATTCACAAAACTTAAGTATGAAAATAACCTCTAGACGAATAGCCTAGAGGTTGTTTCTGTTTCTAGTAATGAGTCAATAATTTGTATTTTTTGATGAAATGTAGGAGTTTGCATAAGTACATTATTCAATTGCTTAAAAAAATATTTTATTATAAATTAAATAGCAGAACAGATATTAATTTATATCAATATAATACGACAATATTATACAAGTATAATAATATTGTACGAAAAGGTGGAGGTATTCAAAATGGCGAATAAGGAGTTTAGTAATACGATAAGAATATTAAGGAGTAATAATAATTTGACAATGCAGGAACTTGCAGACCAATTAGGTGTAACTAAAGGAGCAGTGAGCATGTGGGAAAATAAGGGAATTGTACCACGTGATGATATTTTGATGAAAATATCAAAAAAGTATAGAATTTCAATTGATAAATTACTTGGAAACAATCTTATGGATGTGGATGCTTCAAATGAAAAGTTATCATATATTCAAAGAAATTTGGATAGATTAGACGATGAACAATTGAAAAAGGCTGAGAATGTATTAAAAGTTGTATTTGATGATATTTTTGATGATGATGAAGGTGAAAATGATGATTTATAATAAAGAAACAAAACCTAGATTTAAAAAAATAGTTGATGAAGTTAATTTGATATTGTTGTCATCAAATAATATTCAAAGTTTTCCGTTTTCAATTACTAAAGTAATTAAAGAAAAAACAGGAATTGTTTGTAGAAACTATGAAAAAGCTGAAACATATGGAGTAGATATAAGTGCATTTGGTTCAGAAGATGCTATAATTCAGAACTTTCGTGGACGCTTCATCATTTTCTTTAATGATGCACCATATATTATGAATGAAAGAAAAAAATTTAGTTTAGGGCATGAATTTGGGCACTATATGATGAATCATGATTTAAATAATAAGAGTGATTATAGTTTATATGAAGTTGAAGCTAATTTTTTTGCTGCTCAATTGCTTATGCCAGAGCAAGTAATTAATGAATTACGTAGAAGAGGAATGCAAATAACACAAGAATATTTACAAAGATGGTTTGGAGTTTCTAAATCAGCTGCAAAAAAAAGAATAGAAACATTGAGAAAGGTAGATTATACACATCGTACGGATGAAGAAAAAGAGATGGATAATTATATAGTTTCGAAATTCCAAGATTTTATCAATAAAATAGCACCAATATCCAATTCATTTTTAGCATATGATACATATGATGAAGAAAAAATGCAAAATGAACGAGATCATTGGTATTAGAATATTATAAAAATCACATGATATAAACGATGTGATATAGGAGGTGGTTAGATATGAATGTAAAAATAAAACGTATTAAACATGTATAAAAACTGTTTAATACGTTTTATGTGAATGTGTTAATACACAATTCTTCGACCAAATTGAGTATATCACATTCACATATGGCACATCAATGAAATTTTACTATATCAAAAGTTCAAATTATGAACTTAGGAGGATGCTTATATGAATGTGAATAGTAAAAATAAAAGACTTAATCCTTTGTTTATGAGGAATCAATTTAAAGTTGAGGGGAAGTTTGGGATTCCCCTTGTGAAAAAACAAGACATATCATTACAAGATATTTCACTTATTGCTTGTTCTGATACGCAATCAAATGCTTCGGATTTTAATAAGCAATCTGGCGTTCATTTCTTTGTTGATGATTATCGCTTTGAAAATATCTATAGAAATCCTGAAAGGTCTTTAAAAAAGTATAGCCAATACGCTTTTCTCTTGACACCAGATTTTTCAACATATGCCGAAATGAATACTTGGAGGCAAATAGAAAGTATTGCTCATAGCCGTTGGGTAGGAGCATATTGGCAAAGTCAAGGGTTGAAAGTTATCCCGACAGTTACATGGAGTACACCTAGTAGTTACGATTATTGCTTTGATGGCATAGAAAAACATTCTATTGTTGCAGTAGGTATGATTGGTTGTAAAAATAATAGATTCAATTTTATGAATGGTTACAACGAAATGTTGAAAAGGATTGAGCCTGAAAAGGTTATTTGTTTTGGAAAACCATTTGATGAAATGAAAGGGAATATTATAACTGTAGACTATTTAAAGTCAAGAAAGGTTGTGAGATAGTATGGGTGGCAGAGGAACTTTTGCAATAGGCAATAATGTGGATTATACTTATGAAACTATTGATAAAATAGAAGGTGTTAAAGTATTGAGTGGAAAGAATGGTAAGCATGGATTGCCAGAAGAATCTCATTCAAGTACTGCATATATAAAGTTAAAACCAGATGGTACATTTCATGAAATGAGAATATATGACGAAAATCATTATTTAATCAAAGAGATAGCTTATCATCCAGAACCTGCAATAAATAACGGGGACAGAAAACACAATATATTGCATGTACATGATTATTTAGAAAGAGATAATTTTAAAATTCGACCTGTCCATCTTATAACAAAAGAAGAGTATGAAAAGTACAAAAAGTTTTTTAAGGGAGTGCCTCAATATGAAAAATGGTAATGTTCAGGAATTTGTAGATCATATACATTATGGTGATGAATTGTGGTTCCTATATAATGATACAAAATATTTTCTAGAAGGGTGGATAGAAAATGATATATTAGAGTTAGTGCTCTACGAAATGAAAGAAAACGGTCGGGACTATAAGTGGAAAGGTGACAACAATAATTATCCTGTGGAAGATTTTTTATCAGATAGAATTTTTGATGGAAAGACTTTTTGGGAAATAGAAAATGATATTACGTGGGTTGATTGTTAATTCTATGCTGAAAACAACATATTAATGCTTCTTCTGCGTTTTATAGACAATAAAAAAATTGAAACAACCTCTAAGCAAGTACAATGGCTTAGGGGTTGTTTTATGCTGCATTTCTACCAATAAATTTCGACTTATTATGAAAATGTAATAATTGATAACTTATCCCGACCTATAGATTTCTATGATATAATTCATGC
The DNA here is from genome assembly GCF_002299355.1 of Catenibacterium sp. UBA627. Taxonomy (NCBI): domain Bacteria; kingdom Bacillati; phylum Bacillota; class Erysipelotrichia; order Erysipelotrichales; family Coprobacillaceae; genus Catenibacterium; species Catenibacterium sp. UBA627. Next base: position 34,906 of record NZ_DBPF01000044.1, on the reverse strand, counting down.
GTGGAACAGCCGTATACGGTAGGTGGTTATCCTTGGTCGTTATGACGAAGGTACGCAACCCTTCGTGATTCTTCTCTTAAGTTGAAAACGGAGGTGATGCCTAATGACAACGTATGAAATAATTATGATTATGTTAACATGTTTAACACCGATCATATCTTTATTGACACTTGTTGTTAGATTACTTCTTATCATTATTGATAAGAACGAAAAAAAGTAACTACCTCGCTCCTAGGAAAAGTTTGGGGTAGTTACTTACCAAAAATAAATCCAAGGACAGCCGCTTACTGGCTGTTCCTTCTTTCGTTTTTATTATAGTTTACAACAAATTTAAAGTCAATATATGTGACTATGAGTGATGCTCATAGTTTTTTTGAAAAAAATTTAACTTTTTTTGAGAAAAAAACCATCTTCTAAGTGTATAGGTAAGTAGAGGGCCAAAGGAGGTGGTGATTGTGAAATGTCCTGTATGTGGTAATGAGGATGAACACTATATCAGCTATATCAATAAGAGACCTTATTGTAGAAAGTGCATAGCGTTTGGACGTACTTATTTAGATGAATCTTATCCAATACATACGACTCCTTTAATAATGACTGATGCGTCCTATCATCTTTCTTTTACCTTGTCGTCCCGCCAGCAGTTCATCTCTGAACAACTGATCACGAATTATGAGAATGCCACGAATTCTATTGTCCTTGCTGTATGTGGCTCTGGTAAAACAGAAATCTCTTATGCGATAATTAAGCATGTGATTGAAAAAGGGGGACGCGTATGTTTCACAATCCCTAGAAGACAATTGTGTATAGAATTACATGAAAGAATTCAGAAGGATTTCCCTCGCTTAACCATTGGTCTTCTATATGGGGGCTATCAAGAGAATAATGATGCCCCCTTAATCATTTGTACTACCCATCAGCTCTATCGATTTGTATCTTCTCCTTTTGATTTAATTATTATGGATGAAGCCGATGCATTTCCTTTTTATGGAGATGATGTATTGAACTCTATCTTTTATCATGCCTCTAAAAGGTATATTAAATTATCCGCTACATTACTTGAGGAAGATATTCATGATGAATGTGTCATGATCATGAATCGACGCTACCATGGTCATGATCTGCCTGTTCCTCATATTTATATCATTCCTCAATTTTTGTGGCTCATATCCTTGAAATATTGGGTTAAGAAACTGTTAGAAACGCACCTTAGAGTACTTGTTTATGTACCTAGGAAAAGTGATGCACAATACTATGCAGACTTGTTAAGGGATACATATAAAGTACAGGGTGTGAGTTCAGAGTCTCCTTATTTAAATAAATATACAAAGGATTTTAAAGAAGGATTATTAGATGTCTTAATCACCACAACGATATTAGAAAGAGGAATCACAATAGAGGATGTACAGGTGATTGTATTAGAAGCAGGAGATCGTATATTTGATGAAAGAACATTGATACAGATTGCGGGAAGAGTAGGAAGAAAAATAGGATATGAGGATGGAAGAATATTATTAATAGATAACCATTATTCAAAGGCAATGAAAGGATGTATCAAAACCATTCAATCTCTCAACAGGATGTCTGTTTGATCTGTTTATCCTCAATATCTAAAACATCTTCTTTTCATCAATTATTTTCCCATCACTGTATCTGTTCCTCCTGTTTATCTTTATTTAAGAGAATTGATATTAAGACAAACTTTCAAGGTTATCCGCTACGCATATTATATGCTTACAATGATTTCTTCCGTACCCTGCTTTTTCGTTATAAGGGACAATATGATTATGCTTTAAAGGATGCTTTCTTAGATATGTACAAAAGAGAACTACAAAGACGCTATAAGGATTATTTGATTGTTGTTGCACCAAGTGCTTCAAAGGCGAATGATGTGCGTGGTTTTGCTCCCAACCAGGCCATTGCAATGACAATTCACTCTCATGTTTTCAATGGACTCTATAAGAAAGTGAATTATAAACAAAGTGACCAGTCTTATACGCAAAGAGCAGGGATACGTGATGTGATTGGATTAAGGGGTGGATTATTTCTTAAAAATAGGAAAATACTTCTATTAGATGACGTGATGACTTCTGGAGAAACCATTAAGACTTGTCTTAAATTAATTGAAAAAGAAAAGCCCCAGAAAATCGAAATATTGATCCTCGCAATAAAAGAGAAATACCTTGTAAACTTGGGAATAATTAAACAAGCAAGGAGTATATAAAATGCTTTTGTTTTTTGCTATATGTATGATATAATGTATACGATTTTGTATTGAAAGGAGACACATCATGCCTAGTAAAAAACAAGAAATTAGAAAACAAGTTAAGAAAAAGTTAAAAAAGGAAGGAATGGAGCATCAGGAACTCGCTACAGACGCTGAAATCGTCGATTTAGGCGATCGTCGTGGAGATGATATCATTGTAGAATCATTTGATGATATCAAGACAGATGCAAAACCATTACCATTCTCTACAACACCACAGAAAGAGAAAAAAGGAATTACTGGCCGTATTAAGAGTATTTTCTCACAGGATAGTTCTATTCTACGTAAATTAGAAAAACAGGCAGATGAAATTATTGCGATAGAACCTCAGGCACAGGCAATGAGCGATGAAGAATTATGTGCTCAGACTCAGTTCTTTAAGGATCGTCTTGCAAAGGGTGAAACATTAGATGATATTTTACCAGAAGCATTTGCAGTTGTACGTGAAGCAGCTTACAGAGTACTAGGACTCAAAGCCTTCAAAGTACAGTTAATGGGTGCTATTACACTTCATAATGGCGATATTGCCGAAATGAAAACAGGTGAAGGTAAAACTTTAACATCTCTCTTCCCAGTATATTTGAATGCCTTAGATGGTAAGGGTGTTCATGTTGTTACAGTTAACGAATATTTAGCACGTCGTGACTGTGAATTAAATGGTCAGGTTTTCAAGTTCTTAGGATTGACTGTTGGTTTAAATGAAAGAGAACTAGATGCAGATGATAAGAGAAAACAGCATGCATGTGATATTACATATACTACAAATGCTGAATTAGGATTCGATTACTTACGTGATAACATGGTGACTAACTATGAAGATAAAGTACTTCGTCCATTACATTATGCATTAGTCGATGAAGTAGACTCTATCTTAATCGATGAATCACGTACTCCATTAATTATCAGCGGTGGTAAGAAGAAGACTGCTTCTATGTATATATCTGCTGACCACTTTGCGAAGAGCTTAAAGAATGAAAAGGATTATCAGGTAGATGTTGAAAGTAAGACATGTACATTAACGCCTGATGGTATTGCGAAAGCAGAAAAGGCATTTAATGTAGAAAACCTATATGATCCAGAAAATACTGCATTAGTACACTATATCAACCAGGCACTTAAAGCAAACTATACAATGACTAAGGACATTGAATATATGATTGCAACAGAAGATGGCAGCCATGATATTAGAAATGCTTCTATTATGATTATTGACCAGTTTACTGGACGTGTTATGCCAGGTCGTGCTTATTCTGATGGTTTACATCAGGCTATTGAAGCAAAAGAAGGTGTACCAATTAAAGAAGAAACTGTTACACTTGCAACAATTACTTATCAGAACTTCTTCAGATTATTTGATAAGTTAGCTGGTATGACAGGTACTGCAAAGACTGAAGAAGAAGAATTCCGTCAGATCTATAACATGCGTGTAGTTGTTATTCCTACAAACAAGCCTGTTATTCGTGATGATAAACCAGATTTAGTATTCTCAAGCAAGAAAGCTAAATATGCAGCTATTATTAGAGAAGTAGAAATGCGCCATGCTTATGGTCAGCCAATCCTTCTTGGTACAGTAGCTGTAGAAACATCTGAAATCTTATCTAAGATGTTAAGCGAAAAAGGTATTAAGCATAATACATTAAACGCTAAGAACCATGCAAAAGAAGCAGCTATTATCGCTAAGGCTGGTGTGAAGGGTGCTGTTACAATCGCTACTAACATGGCTGGTCGTGGTACTGATATTAAGCTAGGTGAAGGTGTTGCTGAAATTGGTGGTTTAATGGTTATTGGTTCTGAACGTCATGAATCTAGACGTATCGATAACCAGTTAAGAGGACGTTCTGGTCGTCAGGGTGACCCAGGATGTTCACAGTTCTTTGTATCATTTGAAGATGAATTGATGCAGAGATTTGCAAGTGAAAAGATTAAAGCTCTCACTGATTCATTCATGGAGGATGAAGCCATTGAATCTAAGATGATTACTAAGTCTATTGAAACTGCTCAGAAGCGTGTTGAAGGTCAGAACTTCGATATGCGTAAACAGTTGCTAGAATATGATGATATTATGCGTCAGCAGCGTGAAATCATGTATAAAGAAAGAGATGATATCATGCGTTCTAAAGACTTATCGGAAATCATCAAGGGTGAATTCTTAACAGCAATCGAACTAGATATTCCTAAGTTCACTAATAATGAAGGTAAGAAGCCAGTTGTAGATGTAGAAAAATTCTTAAGCTATGTTGGTAAGAACTACATGTTATTAAGTGAATTAGTTGCTAAGAATCCTGACGTAGCAGTGAATGATCCTCAGAAGGTGATTGATGCTGTGAGTGAAGTAGTCTTCATGAGCTATGAAAACAGATTCAATAAGGATCTTGAAGATTCAGTAAAACTTGATTATGAACGTCGTGTTCTTTTAGGTATCATTGACCATACATGGATCAACCATATTGATGCAATGCAGAAACTTAGAAATGGTATCTATTTAAGAGCTTATGCACAGCGTGATCCTCTTCAGGAATATACAGAAGAAGGTTTCTATATGTTCGAAGAGATGACAAAATCTATTTCTCAGGAAATTGCTCGTAACATTGTCCATATGGGTATCCGTCCTGGTACAGAAGCAGAAATGAACATTCCAGAAATTAAGGTTGAACTTGAATTTAAATAATGGAATTATATGAAATCAAAAACGGGCTGGAAGACGCCCGTTTATTATTAGACCAATTATATGTTTCTGCGAATATTGAAGTATTAAAAAGAGAAATAGAAGGATTGACTGTACAGACAATGGACGAACATTTCTGGGATGATCAGGAACATGCGACTAAAGTATATGCGCATCTGAATGAAATGAAGAAAGTGGCTGATACAGACGCTTCTTTAGAAGCAAGCTATGAAGAACTCATGGAAGTTTATGAATATGTTAAGGATACTGAAGATCCTGACTTTATGGCTTCTTTAGAAGAAGATTATATGATGTTCCATAAGAATTTGGATGAGTTTGAAAAGACATTATTGTTTGATCAGGAATATGATCATTCGAATGCGATTGTAGAAATTCATCCAGGTGCTGGAGGAACTGAATCTCAGGACTGGGCTGAGATGCTTATGCGTATGTATATACGTTATGGCGAAAAGAAAGGATGGAAGGTTGACGTTGATGATTATCTTGCAGGTGATGAAGCAGGATTAAAATCATGTTCTATCCGTTTTACTGGTTATAATGCGTATGGTCATTTAAGAGCAGAGAAGGGTGTTCATCGACTTGTACGTATTTCACCGTTTGATTCATCAAAGAGAAGACATACATCATTTGCGTCTGTAGAAGTTTCACCTGAATTAGATGATGATATTGAGATTACGATTGATCCAAAGGATCTACGTATTGATACATATCGTGCATCCGGTGCTGGAGGACAGCATATTAATAAAACTGATTCAGCAGTCCGTATTACTCATATTCCTACTAATACAGTTGTTTCTTGTCAGTCACAACGTTCTCAGTTACAGAACAGAGAACAGGCTATGTTGATGTTGAAGAGTAAATTGTATTTATTAATGCAGGAAGAGCATGCTGAAAAACTATCTGAAATTCAAGGTGAAAAGAAGAATATTGAATGGGGATCACAGATCCGTTCTTATGTTCTTCATCCTTATTCTATGGTCAAAGATAACCGTTCAGGTTATGAATCAAATGATCCAAAGAAAATATTAGATGGTGAGCTTGATGATCTTATTTATGCTTATTTAAGATCTCAAGTAAAGGAGAAAAGAAATGAGTAAAATGCATTCTGCAAAGAAATTAGTGATTGATTTTATTTTAGTGATGTTAGGGAATGCCATTATGGCTCTTGGTACTGCCGGTTTTGCGGTACCTGCTAAGATTATCCTTGGTGGAGCATCAGGTCTTGCCCTTTCATTCCAGCATTATGTGTTCTATGTTCATTTATCAACACTTGTACTTGGAATCAACGTTATTGCATTTATTGCTGGATATTTCTTATTAGGAAAGAAGTTTGCGGTGGGAACACTTGTTTCTACATTCGCATTCCCATTCTTCCTTGCTATATTTGAAAAGAGTTACTATTTAACACATTTGACTAAGGATACTTTACTTGCAGCTGTTTATGCAGGATTCCTTATTGGTGTTGGATTAGGACTCGTATTAAGACTTGGATATAGTACAGGTGGTATGGATATTCCACCATTACTTATCAATAAATATACAGGGCTTGCATTAGGATTATTAATTAATATCTTTGATATTATTATCTTAATTATTCAGATTCCATTCTCTGATGTTGAAGAAATCCTCTATGGTATTATTACTGTTGTTATTTCTACATATATTATTGACAAGATGATGTTACTTGGACAAAATAACATCCAGGTCATCGTTGTTTCAGAAAAATATGAAGAAATTGCGGAATCTTTAATGAAAGACGTAGATCGAGGATGTACTTTATTGAATATCACAACAGGATTTATGAAAAATGATTCTAAAGCAGTCATGGTTGTCTTGAATCGTCGTGAATATGCGGCTTTCCATGATATTGTTCAAAATATGGATCCAGAAGCTTTTGAAATCACAAGCGAAGTACATAGTGTCAATGGTAGAGGATTCACATTACCGAATGTTAACTTAGAGAGATGGTCTTCTAAAGAAAATTAAAAATAAAGCATGTATTATAATGAGTATGTGTTATAATGGGGAAACAAAGGAGTGTGATGATATGCAAGAAATGATTAAACTTGAAAACGTAACAAAAGTATATAAAACTGGCGTACGTGCAGTAAATGATATCTCACTTACAATCGATGCCGGCGAATTCGTTTATGTCATCGGACCTACTGGTGCTGGTAAATCAACATTTATCAAGCTCCTCTATCGTGAAGAAAAAGCTACAAGAGGTAAAGTTCTTGTGGATGGTACCGATGTGTCTCGTATTAAGAACTCTAAAGTCCCATTTTTCAGACGTAAAATTGGAGTTGTATTCCAAAACTATCGTCTTCTGCCAAAAAAGACAGTATTTGAAAATGTCGCCTTTGCGCTAGAAGTAACTAATACACCAAAAGCTGAAATTAGAAAAAAGGTTCGTAATGTACTAGAACTTGTAGGTCTAGAAAACAAAGCGAATTCGTTCCCGCATGAATTATCAGGTGGGCAGCAGCAGCGTGTAGCGATTGCGCGTGCTATTGTCAATCAGCCTAAGGTTTTAATTGCGGATGAACCAACAGGCAACCTAGATCCTGATACATCTCAGGAAATCATTGAATTGTTGGAAAGAATCAATGATGTCCGTCAAACAACTGTACTTGTTGTTACACATGACCGTGAAATTGTTCAGAGAAATAAGAAGAGAACTATTCTTATTGAAGATGGTTGTGTCACAACAGATACAAGTTTAGGAGGTTATCAGTCATGGAATTCGTAGAAGAATTGAAAGCAATGCCTAAGCATTGTAAAACTGCTTTCCAGAATATCTGGAGAAACGGTGTGATGTCTATTTCATCTATTTTTGCAGTTACGATTACGTTGATTTTGATTGGTGTTGTATCAGTCATTGCTATCAATGTGAATCATATGACTGTTAATATTGAAAATAGCTTGAATATTTATGTGAAGGTAGACCGTGGTGCTACTGATGAACAAAGTAAAGCTGTTGGTGATGAAATCAATAAATTAACTGGTATCAAGAAGGTTAATTATTCTAGTAAAGATAAAGAATTAGACAAATTAATTGCAACTCAGGATAAAAGTTCAAAACAGTTATTTGAAAACTATCGTAGTGATAATCCTCTTGGTGATGCATATATTGTAGAAGTCAAGAATGCGAAGAATCTTGATAAGGTTGCGAAAAAGATTGGGGATATCCCTTATGTAAAAGAAGTCACTTATGGTGGTTCTTCTACAAATAAATTAGTAGATATCCTTGAATCAGTACGTAATGGTGGGGCTATCTTTGTGGTTGCCTTAATTGTAGTAGCACTCTTTATGATTGCAAATACAATTAAAATCACTATTACATCTCGTTCAACTGAAATTTCAATCATGAGAATGGTTGGTGCTTCTAACTGGTATATCCGTATTCCATTTATGTTAGAAGGTATCTTTATTGGACTTATTGGTGCTATTGTGCCTTTAATTATCCTTGCTTATGGTTATAAGTTTGCCTATGTGACAATGACATCATTGATGTCTTCTAACTTGATCACATTTGTACCACCTTATCCACTTGTATGGGAATTAGGTGCATTCTTAGCACTACTTGGTGCTGTTGTAGGATTAATTGGTTCATTCTTCTCAGTACGTAAATTCTTGAAATTATAACTGCACATATGTGCAGTTTTTTTGTAGAATAAGAGTGAGGTGATAATCATGAAGGAAAGAGATCTCAAAGAGAAATGTTATATGGAAGCGCTAGATGGTTCTATATCAAATGTAAAGGTTGTATTGAATCATATGAAAAAGATTGATTTACAAGAAGGCATACTCGAAGAAGCTGTTTTAAATAAGGATCGTATGCGTACAATATTGCATCTAGAACTTGCTTTGGCAGATTATTGTATTCTATTAAGAAAGATGAAAGAAAATCAGTTTGTTAATTATCTTCCTGCTATGAGTAAGGATATTAACGCATTAATTCATTGTAATCGCTTTGAGTATCATGATCATGTGATTATCGTTTATTCACAAAGAGGGGAAGAAGATATTGATATAGAACATCTGATTTCTTTTGGTGAAGACCTCTTAGAAAGTTATGGTAATTGATATTTTTTAAATCATGCTTATTGAATTTCAAAGTGGATAATGCTATTATCTTTGGAGTATACGGAGGATGAAAAGTTATGAAAAAAAGACCTATTGTTTTATGTATTATGGATGGTTACGGATTAACTGATAGAGTTGATGGTAACGCAGTAAAACTTGCTAATACACCTAATCTTGATGATTTAATGGCAATGTATCCTACTACAACTATTAAAGCTTGTGGTAACGCTGTTGGTTTACCTGAAGGACAGATGGGTAACTCAGAAGTTGGTCATATGAATATTGGTGCAGGACGTACTGTTTATCAGTCACTTACTTTAATCAATAAGGCAATTGATGAAGGTACTTTCTTCACAAATGAAAAATTTGTAGAAGCAGTAGAAAATGCTAAGAAGAATGATTCTAAGTTACATATCTGGGGATTATTATCTAGCGGAGGAGTTCACTCTTCAAATGAACATATCTATGCATTATTAAAGCTTGCTAAAGATGCTGGTTTAACTAAGGTTTATGTACATGCATTCCTAGATGGACGTGACGTAGCACCTGATTCAGCTGTAGATTTCATTGGAGAACTTGCTGAAGAAATAAAGAAGATCGGTGTGGGTGAAATCGCATCTATCTCAGGTCGTTACTATGCAATGGACCGTGATAAGAGATTTGACCGTGTTAACTTAGCTTATGAAGCAATTGTTGATCATAAGGGAAACAGCTTCACTGATCCAGTACAGTTTGTAAAAGATTCTTATGCTGAAGAAGTATTTGATGAATTCGTTGTACCAGGATACAACTCAGCTGTAGATGGCGCTGTTGAAGATAACGATTCAATCATCTTCGCTAACTTCCGTCCAGACAGAGCAATCCAGCTTGCTACTGTTATGACAAACCCTGATTTCTATGCTGATAAAGGATATACACCTGCTACAAAGAGAAATGGTATTTACTTTGTATGTATGATGAAATATGCTGATTCAGTAAATGGTCATATAGCATTCGTTTTACCAGAATTAACTAATACATTTGGTGATTATGTATCAGCTCAGGGATTAAAGCAGTTGAGAATTGCTGAAACTGAAAAGTATGCCCATGTAACATTCTTCTTTGATGGCGGAGAAGATAAGGAAATCGAAGGTGCTAAGCGTGACTTGATCAACTCACCTAAGGTTGCTACTTATGATTTACAGCCAGAAATGAGTGCTTACCTTGTAAAAGATAAGTTAATCGAAGAATTAGATTCTGGTGAATTCGATGTTGTTATTGTTAACTTCGCAAACTGCGACATGGTTGGTCATACAGGTGTCATTCCTGCAGCTATCAAGGCAGTTGAAGTTGTTGATGACTGTGTTGGTGAAGTATATGAAAAGGTTGCTGAACTTGGTGGTACTATGTTAATCACTGCTGACCATGGTAACGCAGAAAGACTTCTTGATGAAGAAGGTAACCCATTCACAGCACATACTACAAATGATGTACCTTTAATCGTAACAAATTCTCACCTTGAATTAAAAGAAGGCGGAAAACTTGGAGACTTAGCTCCAACTATGTTACAGCTTCTAGGACTTGCTATCCCAGAAGAAATGGATGGTACAAGCCTTATTAAATAATTGAACTATTAAAGCGAGACATCTTAGTTTCGCTTTTTTTGTATTTGTGTTAATATAGTCGAAAAGGAGAAATCAAAATGAAGAAATTACTCATTTTATGCCTTTCTTTTATGCTTTTAGGCTGTAGTACATCTTCAGTTAAAAAAAAGAGTGTAAAAGGTATTAAAGAGATACAATATGCAGAATTAAAGAAAGTGATGGAAGAAGATGTTTCTTTCATACTTTATCTTGGTCGTCCTGATTGTGGAGACTGTCAGGCTTTTAAACCTATCCTTGAAGACTATCTTAATAATCATCCTAATGAAGGTGTTTATTATTTAAATATCAAAGCATATCGTGATGCGTCATTAAAAGAAGATGCCACAAAAGAAGAGAAAGAGTTCTATAAGAATCTTTATAAGACATTTGATTTTAATTGGACACCAACACTAGAAGTTATTTCACAAGGACAGGTACAGAAAAAATATCAGTATCTTGATGAAGACTATTATTCTATCAAGGATCGTAGTAAACAGATTAAAAAGAAAAAAGAATTCATTAAAGAATTCAAAGTATTTATGAATAATTATTTTAAGGAGTAGTAAACTATGAAATGTCCACACTGTCATAAAGATATCAGACCCACAGATCATTTCTGTCCTCATTGTGGTTATGATTTAAGAAGAAATCCACCCAGAAGTACTTCTATTCTAGGTCGTATGATGAAAGGTTATCTTGTTATCATGTTACTTACAGTTGCACTTCCTATGGCTATTATATTCTATAGTCAGTTCTTTACAGGAAAGTCAATTACATCTAATTTCCAGCAGTCAAATCTCTATGAATTAGGTGAATTAAAGAAAACAGAAGGAGAAGAAGTCTATCACTTTGATTCTTCTAAAGCGTTTAAAAAGAAGTTTTCAAATGCTGAAACATTCATCAAGCCGGCTGAGTCTTATAAGAAATCATTAGAAAAACAATATGGTCAAACTTTTACTGCAACTTATGATTATACTGTTTATTCGAATAATGATCTCTATACGACTATTACTTGCAAGGCTCGTATAGATGACAATACAAAGATTGTATTGAAACGTACATACAACCGTTCTAAGACTGACACAATCAAGACAACAATCACAAAAGATAATTGTGAAAACTTCAACGATCTGTTGCAAGTTGAAAATAAAGAATTGATTATTACAGTCATTGATCAGCCTACATACAATAAGCTGATGAAAGCTTTCAATGGTAAAAAAGAAGAATTTGAAACAAATAAAAAATTCCTAGGTCACTATGGTTTAGGTGCTTATATCAATGATAGTCAAGTATCTCTAGTCGTTTACCCGGGAAATAAATACCAATCACAATTTAAAGCACAGACAGAAGGAAATCATTCTCTTGCTCGCTAACGAGTATTCCTCAGGGAAGTATGCAAAACGCATGCTTCCTTTTTTTCATGCCAATTCCAGTCAAATAGACTGTTTTATATAGATTCTCTCATGACATAGCAATATATGTCTTTTTTTATTTGTGGAAAGGAAATGAAGATGAAGATTTTAAAAAGAATAAGTGCAGCAATATTATCTCTATTGATGATAGTTGGAATCACTACACAAAGTATGAATATCGTCAATGCAGCATCATATCAAATGCAGTATTATGGAAAGACAACAGCCTATGGCAGTACAGTGGGGAGCTTTGCGATTGATGGAAGAAGAGCCTGGTGCCTAGAACACAATAAGACTACACCACCATCTCAAACGATGTCTGGTGACTTTTATACAAGTGCAGAACCAAAATATGCAAATATTCGTAAAATTATGTATTATGGATGGTTTGGTTATCAGATGTGGGAAGGCATGAATGGTCTTACAGATGCACAGAAGAATGTTATTATGTCAAAAGCATTGTCTCATGCTTATTCAGGAACATCACTTAATAAAGGCAAGGTGACTGAGTTTTATAATTATGCCACTGCGCAGGCTGATCCATTAAATCAGAATAACCTGATGTTCAGTAAGAATGATTTATATACTTATTATGATAAGAACGCAAAGGTTCAAAAATCTGAATCAGTAAAACTAAATGGTCCAAGTGGATATCATTTCACACTTAATACTGGGACAAAGAGCGTTTTAGTCATCAATGAATCAAGAAATCAATCAGGCGAAACAGTTGATATCTATGGTGGTGATACAATTCATTTAGAAGCGGATGCTTCATATACAGGTACAATCCAGTCTGGCAAGAAATCAGGTGGATTCACTTTTGCACCATTAATTGTTTCTAATGGAAAGAGTGAAAATCAACGTATTGGTACATGGTATGCCATTGCTCCAGTTCAGTCTACTTATTTAAATGCAACATTTCATGCAGTAATTGGCAGTTTAAAACTTAGAAAGACAGACATGGGTGGAAAACTTTTAGATGGTGCTATCTTTCATGTGTCAGGTCATGATTATGAGAAAGACGTAACAGTCACAAAGGGTGAAATAGTGCTCAATAATTTGCTTATTGGTGATTATACAGTGACTGAAAAAGGTGCACCTCATGGTTATTTACTCAATACTTCAACATACAGTACAACAATCAAAGCAGGTGAAACATCAGTGATTACAATTACTGATGAAGCCCCTACAGGACAAATTACAATTAAGAAGTCAGATACAACAGGTATCGTACAAGGAGAAGCGTCATTAGAAGGAGCAGAATATACTGTTTATGATTTAAATAAGAAAGAAGTCGGAAAAATCATTACTAATCAAGAAGGTGATGGTCGTTTGGATAATCTTCCACTAGGTACTTATACAGTTAAAGAAACAAAAGCACCTGTTGGTTATAATTTAGATTGGAATACTTATACAGTGGATTTAACATACAAGGACCAGACATCTTCTATTATTCTAGGGCATGTCAATTCTAAGGATATGGCAAAGATAGGAAGTATTGAAATAGTAAAGACAGATACAGATTCAAAGCCATTAAAAGGTGGAGAGTTTGGAATCTATGCGAATGCTGATATGTATATAGGTGCTACACTTTATAAGAAGGGGCAGCTTGTTATGTCTATCAAGACAGATGAGAATGGTATTGCGTCATCTGATATACTTCCTTATGGTTCATATTATGTAAAAGAGTTAAAGGCACCAAGCACAGAAGATGGAAACAAAGAGAACTTTGTATTATCTGATGAAACACAGCATGTCAAGATTACTGGTTATAGTAGTGCACGTATGCTGATTGTGGCAACACCTGTTGCTTTTATTGATAAGAAAGTATATGTGACTAAGACAGATGTCACAGGTTCAAAAGAAATCAAAGGGGCTCAGCTTCAGGTAACTGATTTAAATGGAGAAATCATGGATTCTTGGGTTTCTGATGGACAGCCTCACTCTATTAAAGGATTAATCGAAGGACATGATTATATTCTTACTGAAACAAGTGCACCTGATGGCTATGTTAAAGCGCAATCTATAAAGTTTACTGTTTCTAAAGAGAAGAAGGATGAAACAATTGTTATGAAAGATACACAAGTAAAAGTATCAAAGACAGATGTTTCAGGTAAAAAAGAATTAGAAGGTGCAAAGCTTGAAGTAAGAAATGAATTCAATCAAGTGGTCGATTCTTGGACTTCCACAAAAGATCCTCATTTTGTCAATGGTTTAGAAGAAGGCAAGACTTATACTTTAATTGAAACAACTGCACCTGATGGATATATCAAAGCAGAATCAATCACATTTACTCTCACTCATAAGGAAAACATAAATGTGACAATGAAGGATGCTCAGATGAAAGTTTCTAAAGTTGATGAAGAGACAGGTGAAGATGTATCGGGTGCAGAGTTCTCTATTTTTGATAATCAAGGAAATCTAGTGGATCAATGGATCACAGATGGCTCACTTCATGCAGTAAATCATCTAGAAGTAGGAAAAGAATATAGTCTTAAAGAAACTAAAACACCTAAAGGCTTTTTAACAATCTCGAATCAGACATTTATTGCATCAAGTGAAGATGTAACTCTAGAAATTAAAGAACAGCCAAGACTAATTAATATCCAGGTGAATAAATTAGATGCGAAGACAAAACAGCTTATTAAAGACAAAAACTTTGAATTCACATTATATACTGATCCTGAATGTACAAAGAGTCTCACCTCTATTTCTTCTCATGATGGTATCGCTACATTCAAGTCTTTAAGATTTGGAACTTATTATATCAAGGAAACAAAAGCTCCTCTTGGCTACTATCTATCTCAGGAAGTCAAGAAGGTTGTTTTAGATGAAAATGTAGAAGGAGATACTTATACATTTGATTATATGAATACACCGATAGAAATCATTCATACAGGCGATTCAACGCAGATGATGATAATTGTAATTCTATGTATTTTATCTTTGATTTCTATTGTATTACTTCTTAGAAAGAAGAAAATTGAATAGTTCATTTAGGCTGGAGAGTTTTCTCCAGTCTTTTTCTATTAATATGACTTTTTTTTATTGAGCCCTTCCTATATAATGGGGAAATAAGGAGGGACATTGCTATGAAAATGGTATTTTGTGATATAGATGGGACGCTTTATCGTGATAACAAACAAATATCACCATTAAATAAAGAAGCTCTGATGCGTTTTCGTGATACAGGTGGCAAGGTTGTCTATTGTACAGGACGTCATATTCTAGAAATGGGAATGATTCTTGAAAAAGATTGTTATCCTTTTGACTATCTAGTATTAAACAATGGTGGGGCTATACTAGACGGCAATAAGGATACTCTTTATGAAAAACATATAGAAGCATCAGTTGGACTCGATATTCTACAATGGGGTGTAGATGCGAACATGTTTGTCCATATGTGTGATGGAAAGAAGAGTTATGGCTGTTTTAATCATCAATCCTTTGCACATAGTGACCAGGGAGATATACCTATTCCTGATGACTATATGACTCTAATGAAGAAAAGTCCTTCATTCCAGATTATCAGTTTGAATCAGGAAAATATGCAGACAGACCAAATTGATATGATTAAGAAGAGAATTGAAGAAAAGTATGGCGGCTATGTAGAGTGTCATCCTAATCTTCATTTTCTAGATGTTGTTCCTAATAACTGTTCAAAAGGAACAGGTGTGAACTATCTAAAAGAAAACACAAATGCGACAACTTATACGATAGGTGATTCATGGAATGATTTATCGATGATTGAAGCAGGAGATCATGGCTGCACATTTGATTATGCACATGATGATATTCAAAAAAAGGCTGATCATGTCTATAGTTATGTCTATGAAATGATCGATGATATACTAGGGGGTAAAATATAATGAGCTGGAGAAATAACTTGAGAGATGTAGAACCTTATGTTGCTGGGGAGCAGCCTAAGATGTCTAATCTTATCAAACTAAATACAAATGAAAATCCATATGAACCAGGAGAAAAGGTTAAAGAAGCTATTCAAACTTTTGATCCATTTAAACTAAGACTTTATCCTGATGCCGATGCATCAAAGCTTAAACATTTAATTGCGGAATATCATGGTTTAGATGATAAACAGGTATTTATTGGAAACGGAAGTGATGAGGTTCTTGCCTTAACATTCTTAACATGTTTCAATGGAAAAGATCCACTTCTATTCCCAGATATTACTTATTCTTTCTATCCTGTTTACTGTGAATTATTTAATATTGACTATAAAACAATGCCGTTAGATGATGCATTTAAGATTAAGAAAGAAGATTATTTCACAAAAAATGGTGGCATCATCTTCCCTAATCCCAATGCACCTACAGGTGAACTTATGTCTGTAGAAGACATTGATGAGATCATCAGTCATAATCCTGATAGTGTTGTTGTGATTGATGAAGCTTATATTGATTTTGGTGGAAAAACAGTACTTCCACTATTAAAGAAGTATGATAACTTACTTGTGATTCATACATTCTCTAAATTCCGTTCACTTGCAGGAAGCAGACTGGGTGTTGCGTTAGGTAATGAAGAATTGATTTCACATTTATATGATGTGAAGAATTCATTCAACTCTTATCCAATTGATGCACTTGCACAGGTTATTGGTGAAGCATCTATACAAGACAGTGATGTCATCAAAGAACATGCGAAAAAGATTGTGGCAACACGTGAACGTACAAAGAAGTCCCTTAAAGAAATGGGATTCACAATGACAGACAGCTATTCTAACTTCATCTTTATTCATCATGATGATTTTGATGCAGAATATATCTTTAAAGAGTTAAGAAAGAAACATATTATTGTAAGATATTTCAATGCACCACGTATTAATCAGTATTTACGTGTGACTATCGGAAATGATGAAGAGATGGATGCATTCTTAGATGCTGTTAAAGAAATTATTCAAGCATCATAAAAGCATAAGGAAACAATTAATGATATGATAAATACAGATAACGTACTTCTATTTGATCTTGATGGTACAGTACTCAATACCGATGAATTGATTTTTGAATCATTCAGACATACATTTAAGCAGTTTCTTCCTGAATATACTTTATCAGAAGAAGAATTACTTTCTTTTTTAGGGCCTCCTTTAAGAGAATCATTTGCGCGTTATCTTTCTGGTCACCAGGTAGATGAAGCAGTAGAGGTCTATCGTGCTTATAATCGTGAGAAGCATAATGATTATGTTACTCTTTATCCTCATGAAACAGAAGTATTAAAAAAGCTTCATGAAGAGGGTATAAAGATGGCTATTGTCACTACAAAATACAAGGATGCAGCTGTCTATGGATTAAAGTGTGCAGATTTAGATCAATATTTTGATGTAGTGATAGGAAGTGATGAAGTCACTCATGGTAAACCTCATCCAGAAGCATTACGCGTTGCCTTGTCTCATCTTAATGCGACAAAAGGCTATATGATTGGTGATAATGTGACAGATATTCAAGCAGGTAAAAATGCAGGTATTGGGACAATAGGTGTGACCTGGTCACTTAAAGGAACTCAGTTCCTCCTAGAAGAACATCCAGATTATATGATGGAGTCTTATGATGATTTATACCAATATCTAGAAAGGATGTAGATTATGAAAGATATCATTATTATTGGTGGTGGACCAGCTGGTTTAACTGCCGCTTTATATGCAAGTCGTGCCGGAGCAGATGTGATGGTTATTGAATCAGGGGCACCTGGTGGTAAATTAAACTTAACAGCGCATATAGAAAACTATCCTGGCATAAAAGAGATGATGGGCCCACAATTAGCCTATGATATGTATGAACAGGCTCTTAACTTCGGTGCTGAATTAAAGATGACAGAAGTGAAATCTATTGTAGATGAAGGTGACTATAAGAAGGTTATTACATCTAAAGAAGAACTAGAAGCACGTGCTGTCATTATTGCGACAGGGACTAAAGAACGTAAGATGGGGCTCGACTTAGAAGATGAAATGACAGGTAGAGGTATTTCTTATTGTGCTGTTTGTGATGGGCCTTTCTTTAGAGGTAAAGAGGTTGCTGTTATTGGTGGTGGTAATAGTGCTATTGAAGAATCACTTTATTTGGCAGGTATTACAGAAAAAGTTCATATTATCATGAGACGTGATGTATTCCGTGCAGATGATTATTTGGTGAAAAAAGCACTCAATAATGAAAAGATTGAATTCCACTTTAAAAAGAAGCCTCATGCATTGATTGTTGAAGAGGATACATTAAAGGGCT
Organism: Catenibacterium sp. UBA627; assembly: GCF_002299355.1. Classification (NCBI taxonomy): domain Bacteria; kingdom Bacillati; phylum Bacillota; class Erysipelotrichia; order Erysipelotrichales; family Coprobacillaceae; genus Catenibacterium; species Catenibacterium sp. UBA627. The sequence goes on along the minus strand of NZ_DBPF01000044.1, from coordinate 16,598 downwards.
TAGAACTAGAAGATAGTGTAACAAAAGAAGTAGAACCACTTTATGTACAGGGCATTTTCCCATTTATTGGCTTAGATCCTGTTACTGATTTTGTGAAGGATTTAGGTATTACAAATGAACAGGGTTATATTGATGTTGATGAACATATGGAAACATCTATTCAAGGTTTATTTGCGATTGGTGATGTAAGAACTAAGACATTAAGACAAGTTGTCACAGCTGCAAATGATGGTGCGATTGCTGGACAATATGCTGCCAAACTTGTAGAAGAGAACTAATAATAGTTCTCTTTTTGAATGCTTTATACACACATTGATGTATGTTATAATAACCTTGTTATCAAGGAGGAAGGTCTATGTCAAATGTAGAAGTTGTATTAGTTTCTGGTATGTCTGGTGCAGGTAAATCTACCGCTATGGCTGTTTTTGAAAATATGGGATATTACTGCATCGATAATTATCCAGTTGCTTTATTAGAAGAGTTTGGAGATTATTTATTCAATGAAACATTAGGTAGTAAGATTGCAATGGGTATTTCATTAGGGGATGCTTTGCAGGCAATTCGTGAACTATCTAATATGGATTGGATCAAGCTGACTATTGTATTTTTAGATTGTGATAATTCAGAAATCTTGAAGCGTTATAAGCAGACAAGACGTTCTCATCCAATGATGATTATGAATAAAGCCAACACACTTTATGATTCTATTGAACTAGAACGTCATGAATTTGAACAGATTAAAACACAGGCTGATTTAGTCATTGATACGACTTTATTAAAGCGTACAGCTTTGCAGGATAGACTAGAAGCATCTTTTTATCCTGAAACAGGAGAAACATTCCGTGTCTCTTTTGTCTCATTTGGATATAAGTTTGGTATTCCAAAGGATGCAGATCTACTTCTTGATGTAAGATTCCTACCTAATCCTTTTTATGTGCCTGAACTTAGAAATAAGACAGGAAATGATAAGGAAGTCTATGACTATGTCATGGAAAAGCCAGAAACTCAGGAATTTGTAGAAAAGACTCTGGCTTATTATGATTATTTATTGAAAGAATATGAAAAAGAAGGAAAGATGCAATTGATAGTTGGTATTGGCTGTACAGGTGGTCAGCACCGTTCTGTTACTCTTACAAATTTCCTTGCGAACCATTACAAGAAATATTACAAAGTATATAAGTGGCATCGTGATGCTGACCACTAGAGGATGTGAAAAGAAATGTTGTCGTTTTCAAGAAAAGTAAAGGAAGAGATCGTTTTTAATGATTTTGATCATGACTGCTCTAAAGCGATTCTTTGTGCTTTATTAAAAACCAATGGAACCCTTATGTTAGGACAGGGACTCTCTCTCTTGATCCGTACAGAAAACGCAAAAATAGCGTCAAAGATGCATAAACTTCTTAAAGAACTTTATGCACCTTCAATAGAATTTAAAGTTAAAAAGATGATGAAACTTAAGAAGAATAATATCTATCTTCTTAAGGTCTCAAAAGCAAGAGAAATACTTGAAGATCTTCATTTATTAGAAGGTTTAGGTTTCACTATGCTGCCTTCTGATGAAATCCTTTATGATGATCGTACAAGAAGAGCTTATCTTGCAGGAATCTTTCTCGCAAGCGGTTCAGTGAATAACCCTGATACATCTAACTATCATCTAGAAATGAGTGTACAGGATGAACCTCTTGCTATGTATATTGAAGATATGATGAATCATTATGGGTTAAATGCGCATGTTATCAAGAGACGTAATCGTTTTGTTATTTATATGAAATCTGCAGAAAGAATAGGTGACTTCTTACGTGCGATTGGTGCTTCTACTTCTGTTATGGAGTTTGAAACAACACGTATTGATCGTTCTATGGCCAATACTGTAAACAGATGGAATAATTGCGATATTGCGAACGAAATGAAGGCAATGACAGCCAGTGCCAAACAGATTGAAGATATTGCTTATGTGATTGATAAAGCAGGAATAGAAATTCTAGATTCTAAAACGGCCGAAGTCGCTCAGATCCGTTTAGAAAATCCAGAACTTACACTTAATGAACTTGCAGATGTTTATTTTGATAAAACAGGACAGACTATTTCTAAATCAGGTCTTCACCATCGTTTTAAGAAAATCAAAGATGAAGCAGCACGTCTTCGTCAGATGGAGGAAGAATAATGACTGTAACAGAAAGATTTGGAATGCGTATCAAAGAATTAAGAGTTCAGCAGGGGATTTCTCAGGAAGAACTAGGCTTTAGATGTCATCTTTCCAAGAATTATATATCTGATGTAGAAAGAGGCACTAGAAATGTCAGTCTTAAAGCAATAGATCAGTTTGCGAAGGGTTTAGGTATTACTCTTAAAGAACTTTTTGATTACTAATCATGTGAAATTTCAGAAGATGTCTTAGGCATCTTCTATTTTTTATTTGAAATTGGTATAATTTTTGTAAGTTCATCATATGTTTACAATAGAGACATATAATGACTACACTTAAAGGAGAAACTCTATGGATGTACTAATCTATTTTATAATTATATTTTTAATTCTATCTGTTTTCTTAAACATCATTGCGTATGCATGGCCTTTTTTATTAATTATGTTTGTTGTATATGAAATCTGGAAATATTTCAAACTCAAGAAGATCAGAAAGCAGTATGAAGAAGCACAATCACAGTATTCATCTCAATCTCAGTCAAGTACACGTAATGATAATCCTGATATCATTGATGTAGAATATAAAGTTGTAGATGAAGAAAAGACAGGGGATGACCAATAAATGATCTGCCCTTCATGTCATAGACAAGTCCCCGAAGGGGCTCATTTCTGTCCTCACTGTGGCACACCACTTGATGATAAATGTCCGCATTGTGGACATCAGAATATTCCTAATGCGAAATTCTGTGCTTTTTGTGGAAGACCACTTGTAGCAGGAACAACACGTCGTCCACAGGGGTCCTTTACACCAACAGAGGATATTTATCAGGAAGAAGAAAAAACATATGAACCAGAAAAGGTATCACGTAAAGTAAACTGGAAAGTTGTTCTTATTTCAGTATTAGTTCTTATACTTGCTACTACAGGTGCACAATATTATCTTAAACATTCTAAGAGTATTAAGTTTTCTGATGCGAGTCCAAGTGTTTCAGAAGAGATTAATTCTATTGTAAAGCTTAAGAAAACAACTGACATTGAGCAATATTCTAACTTGTCCAATGATGGAATGGTAGCAGCGGATGACCATTATATCTATATGTCTAATGCCAATAATGAGTTAGTGAAATTAGATAAGAATATGAATGTCATCAAGAATTATGGTATTAAACAGGCCACTTATCTAAATCTGGTAGGTGAGAAGCTTTATTATACTGATAGTGATCATCATATCTCTGTTCTTGATACAAAGACAGGTAAACATGAAATATTACAGAATATAGAGGCATTCTATATGACTTATCATGACAATAAGCTTTATTATCAAAATGATGATGATAATGAAAGTCTTTATGTCTATGACCTTTCTACAAAGGTATCTACAAAACTATTAGAAGAACATATTTATAATATGAATTTTGTAGGAGATACCATTTATCTCACAGGTAAGTCTTCTATTATTTCATATAATATGACAACAAAAGCCACTGATACTATCTATAATGAACAGGTATATGGTTCAGTCTATAATGATGGTTATCTTTATTTCATTACAGATAGACAGTCACTTGGCAGAGTGAGTGTGAAATCAAAAGAATCGCAGATCATACTTACTGATATGGGTTATTCTATGTTTGTGATGAGTGATGAGGCTATCTACTATGTAGGAAGTGATGCTAAAATGTATCGTCTTGATTTTGAAAAAAAAGAACCTACTGCAGTTTATCAATTCCAGTCACATCGTATTAATGGTATGCAGATAGTGAATGATCAGCTATATATCAAAGACAATCAGGATTGGAAAGTCGTGAATACGTCTAATACAAAGTATGCAGTTATATTTGAGAATTAGGTACTGATTTACTTCAGTGCCTTTTTTTGTATGCAGGATTTATGCTATAATGGGTGGGTAAAAAATGGAGATGATTATATGTTAATAAGCGAAATTATTGAGGCAACAAACGGAAAACTCTTAAATGGTCACTTAGATGACCAGGTGAATGGCTTTACACAGGATACACGTGTGATTCAGCCAGGAAACTTATATATCCCTCTTGTAGGCATTAAAGATGGGCATGACTACATTCCACAGGCATTTGAAAATGGTGCAGCTGCAACTTTGACAAGTCATCCTATTGAGGATGATTCACACAATGTCATTTTAGTAGAAGATACAATGAAGGCATTAGGTGATTTAGCACGTTATGTACGTGTTCATTCAAATGCAAAAGTTGTAGGTATTACTGGTTCAGCAGGAAAAACAAGTACTAAAGATATGATTGCAAGTGTTATTTCACAGCAATATACAACATTAAAAACACAAGGAAACTTCAATAATAATATTGGACTTCCACTCACTATTCTTCGTTATAATGGTGAAGAAGTCATGGTTATTGAAATGGGTATGAACCATTTAGAAGAAATAGATTACTTAACTAAGATTGCATTACCAGATATTGCGGCTATCACAAATATCGGTACAGCACATATTGGTGAACTTGGTTCAAGAGAAAATATTCTACAGGCGAAGATGGAAATCGTTCATGGTATGAACCATGGTACTTTAGTTGTGAATAACGACAATGATCTTTTATCTACAGTACATCCTGAAGGAATCTCTTTGAAAACAATTGGTATCGAAAGTGATGCAGACTTAAAGGCAACAGATATTATCTTGAATGAAGATATGTCATCATTTAGAGTGAAGGTGGATGGTAAGGACTATGCAGTAAGAGTCTATGTACCCGGTGTTCACTTTATCTTTAATGCATTGATAGCGATTCAGGTTGGTTTATTATTAAATATTCCAATGGAAAAATGTATCAAGGGTATTGAAACATTTGAATTAACTAAAAATAGAAATGATATCTTAACACTTGAGCGTCATATCCGTGTTATTGATGGCACTTATAATGCGAACCTTGATTCTATGAAATCAAGTATTGATGTATTATCAGGTTATGCAGATCGTAAGATTGCAGTATTAGGGGATATGTTAGAGCTTGGAGACTATGAAGAAACACTTCATCGTGCTGTAGGTGCTCATTTACTTAAAAAGAATATTGATTTAGTCTTGACTGTAGGTCCTGCTGCGCGTTATATTTCAGACGAAGTAAATAAAGCAAAACCAGGTGTTGCCTATCATTTTGATGATAATGCCTCTTTAAGTGCTTATTTACAGGAATGTCTAGAAGAAAATGATGTTGTTCTAGTCAAGGCTTCTAATGGTATGCATTTAAAAGAAGTCATTAATGATTTAAAGGAGAATAATTAGGATGAAATTATTATTAGTATGTGGTGGACAGTCTACAGAACATGCTGTTAGCCGTATGTCATGTGTGAATATCTATAAAAATGCCGATAAGACTAAATATGACGTTAAAGTTGCAGGTATCACAAAAGAAGGAGAATGGTATGATTTAGTATCTACTGATTTCTCTAGTGATAACTGGTTAGAAGGTGCAACAAAGATCACTGATCATTTTACTTTCTTAAAATCATTTGATGTTGTATTCCCTGTACTACATGGTCAGTTTGGTGAAGATGGAACAATCCAGGGCTTATTAGAAATGGCTCAGATTCCTTATGTTGGATGCCGTGTGATGGCATCATGTACGGCAATGGATAAAATCTATGCAAAGAAATTATTTGATCAGGCTAATATTCCTCAGGTGCCTTCTTTATATGTTAAGAAGAGATATGATGATAAATTAGTTGTAGTAGATGATGAAGGAAGAGAAAGCTTTAACGTAGAAATGGAAATCTATACACACTTAGGATTCCCTTGCTTTGTGAAAGCAAGTCGTTCTGGTTCAAGTGTAGGATGTTATAAAGTAAATAGTCTTACTGAATTATTACCAAGACTTCATGAAGCAGCAACTTATGACCGTCATGTTGTTGTAGAAAAGGCTATTAATGCAACAGAATTAGAATGTGCTGTTATTGGTAATGATGATATCAGTGCATCACGTGTAGGACAGATTTTACCTCATGGTGAATTCTATACATATGAATCTAAATATGAAGATGAACAGAGTGCTACCTGCATTCCTGCAAAAGTAGATCAGTCTATCCAGGATTATATTAGACAGGCTGCAGTGAAAGCATTCAAGGCAGTAGATGGAACAGGTCTAGCTAGATGTGATTTCTTCTATGATAACGATACAGGAAATGTATATTTAAATGAAATCAATACAATGCCTGGCTTTACAAATATCTCTATGTATCCTCAGTTAATGAAGGATGCTGGACTAGATACACCAGCTCTTATTGATGAATTAATCAAGCTTGCATTACAGAGATAAGATGTCGAAAGACATCTTTTTTTATGGTTTTAATAGATAAATAATTATTAAAATAATAAATAATTTGCGAAGTAAGTGTGAAAATGTCTGTAATTAAAAACAATGAAAAAAATATTGAATATTACGATAAAATTTATATAAGTTATGATAAGAAACCGCTTATAAAACTGAATATCCGACAAATTATTAATATAATTAGGAAAATAAGGAAAAAAGTTAAAAAGTTTATTGACATGTCTATATCAGAAGTATATGATAAACACAACAACCCAAAAGAAAACGACTTTGATAGGAACTAGTAGGGGAATGATGAAAGCGCAGAGAGGTTCTGGCTGGTGTAAAGAACTGTTTGATCATCTTTGAACTCATCCTTGAGTGGAGCACTGAATTAAGTAGGCTGCTACGGCATTTGCGACCGTTATCTCGCTAGAGTATGAACTTTACATATAAAGCGTACTCGATAAGGTTGATATTGTGAGGTATCAATAAATTGAGGTGGAACCACGAAGAATCATTCTCTCGTCCTCTTACGCTAGTAGGGGCGAGGGCTTTTTTTATAGGTTGGAAAGGAGAATAAACAATTATGATGAATTACCAAAAGTACAAGAGATTTGAAACAGTAAGCTTGAAAGACCGCACCTGGCCAGATAAGACAATTGAAAAAGCACCTATCTGGTGTTCAGTAGATTTACGTGATGGTAACCAGGCATTAGTGACACCAATGAATATTCAGGAAAAGGTCAGAATGTTCAAGTTATTAGTAGAACTTGGATTCAAGGAAATTGAAGTAGGTTTCCCATCTGCTTCACAGATTGAATATGATTTCCTAAGACTATTGATTGAAGAAAACCTCATTCCTGATGATGTTACTGTTCAGGTATTAACTCAGTGTCGTGAACATTTGATTAAAAGAACATTTGAAGCCCTTGATGGATTAGATCGTGCTATTGTGCATATTTATAACTCTACAAGTATTCTTCAAAGAGATGTTGTCTTCAACAAAGATAAAGATGAAATCAAGAAGATTGCGACAGATGGCTGTGCTCTTGTAAAGAAGTTATGTGATAACTTTAAAGGTCAAGTTATTCTTGAATATTCACCTGAAAGCTTCACTGGTACAGAAATGGATTATGCGGTAGAAGTAGTGGATGCAGTCTTAGATGTATGGGGAGCTTCTAAGGATAATAAAGTGATTGTCAATCTACCTTCTACTGTAGAAATGGACACACCAAATGTTTTTGCGGACCAGGTTGAATATGTATGTAGAAACCTAAAGGATCGTGAAAGAGTGATTCTTTCTGTTCATCCACATAATGATAGAGGCTGTGGGGTAGCCGCTACAGAACTTGCATTAATGGCAGGGGCTGATCGAGTAGAAGGAACACTATTTGGAAATGGTGAAAGAACAGGTAATGTTGATATTGTCACTGTTGCATTAAATATGTATACACATGGTATCAATCCAGAACTTGACTTCACACAGATGAATGAAATCAAGCGTGTCTATGAAGAATGTACAAAGATGGAAGTGGATCCTCGTTCACCATATGCAGGTCAGTTAGTATTTACTGCTTTCTCTGGAAGTCATCAGGATGCGATTAATAAAGGTATTCATAAATATCATGAAAGACAGCAGAAGCAGTGGGAAGTACCTTATCTTCCAATTGATCCAGCTGACTTAAATAGACAATATGAACCAATTGTTCGTATTAACTCTCAGTCAGGTAAAGGTGGCGTGGCCTTCGTTATGGATACAGTCTTTGGTTATCATCTGCCTAAAGCATTACAGGGTGACTTCGCAAAGATCGTACAGAATATTTCTGAAGCAGAAGGTGAAGTATCACCAGAAAGAATCTATGATACTTTCAGAAATGAATATATTGAAAATGAAGAACCATTCCAGTTCGTATATCAGAAACTAACAGATATCTCAGAAGATGCCGAAAACGAATATGAAAGAAAAGTAGAATTAACAATTCGTGATCATGGCGAGAAGCGTACAATTGTTGGTTATGGTAATGGCCCAATTGATGCAGTTAAGAATGCCTTCAATGATAATGGCTACCATTATATTCACTTATTAGATTACTCAGAACATGCATTAACATCTGGTTCAAGTGCTAAAGCAGCTGCTTATGTACAGCTTAGAGCAAAAGGTACATCTATTATTGAGTGGGGTGTAGGTGTTCATCCAAATATTACAACTGCAACTATTAAAGCAATTATTTCAGCAATGAATAGAATACATAAAGATATGAGGGAGGCCGCTTAATGGAAAGACTTGTCCTGTCTATTCTAGTTGATAATACATCCGGTGTACTAAGCCGTGTCGCTGGATTATTCTCTAGAAGAGGCTACAACATTGATTCATTGACTGTTGGGGAAACAAATGATCCAACAGTCTCACGTATGACAGTATCTGCAAGAGGAGAACCAGCCACTCTTGCACAGATTAAGAAGCAGTTAAGAAAGCTGGAAGATGTAATTGAAATATTTCCGTTAGATGATGACCATTCAGTCTATCGTGAATTGGTGCTTATTAAGGTAGAAGCAGACCACTCACAAAGACCTGATATTGTGTCAATAGTCAATATATTTAGAGCGCAGATTGTAGATGTTGCGCCAAATTCACTCGTTGTGGAAGTGACAGGTGATCAAAATAAGATCAATGGTATTCTCACAATGTTAGATACGTTCAATATCACCGAAATCGTCCGTACTGGTATTGCTGGCATCGGAAGAGGACTAGATGATTTTGATATAGAAAAGATGAAAGCTCAGAAAAATAGGGGGTAATTAAATATGGCTAAAATCTATTACAACACAGACTGTGATTTATCTTTATTGGATGGTAGAAAGGTTGCTATCATCGGTTATGGTTCTCAGGGACATGCACATGCATTAAACCTTAAAGAATCTGGAGTAGACGTTGTTGTTGGTCTATACGAAGGTTCTAAGTCTTGGAAGAAAGCAGAAGAACAGGGACTTAAGGTTATGACATCTGCTGATGCAGCTGCTTGGGCAGATATCATCATGGTATTAATTCCTGATGAATTACAGGCTAAACTTTATAAGGAAACTATCGAACCAAACTTAAACGAAGGCGATATGTTAATGTTCGCTCATGGTTTCAATATTCATTTCAATCAGATCGTTCCACCAAAGAATGTTGATGTAACTATGAT
>NZ_DBPF01000044.1:0-6841 GCF_002299355.1 Catenibacterium sp. UBA627 | reverse complement strand
GCAAGAGCTGGTCTATTAGATACTACATTCAGAACTGAAACTGAAACAGACTTATTTGGTGAACAGGCAGTTCTTTGTGGTGGTGTATGTCAGTTAATGCAGACTGGTTTCGAAGTATTAGTAGAAGCTGGTTACGATCCAAAGAATGCATACTTTGAATGTATCCATGAAATGAAGTTAATCGTAGACTTAATCTACCAGTCTGGTTTCGAAGGTATGAGAAAATCTATTTCTAATACTGCAGAATATGGTGACTATATCACAGGTCCTAAATTAATCACTGAAGACACTAAGAAAGCAATGAAGAAAGTATTAGCTGATATCCAGGATGGTTCATTTGCTAAAGAATTCTTACTTGAAATGTCAGCAGCAGGTGGACAGGCTCACTTCAAAGCAATGAGACAGTTACACAATGAACATGAATGTGAAAAAGTAGGTGCTGATATCCGTTCATTATATTCTTGGTCTGATGAAGATAAACTTTTAAATAACTAATCACTAAGCAACACACACTTTGTGTGTTGTAACGAGGAAGTACATTCGTACTTTCTCGTTACAACATTCAAAAATAACTTGAGGAGGAAATATAATGGGAATGACAATGACGCAGAAGATCTTAGCTGATCATGCGGGAGTAAAAGAAGTTCATGCAGGTGAATTAATTGAAGCAAATGTAGATATCGTAATGGCAAATGATATTACAGGACCTATGGCTTTACCAATCTTTAAGAAAATGGCTGATAAGGTCTTTGATAAAGATAAGGTTGTCTTAGTGCCAGATCACTTTACACCTAATAAAGATATTAAATCTGCAGAGAACTCTAAAGCAATCAGAGAATTCTCTCGTGAGCAGGGATTAACACATTATATGGAACAGGGTAAATGTGGTGTAGAACATGCTATCTTACCTGAAAGCGGCATTGTTGTGGCAGGTGATGCTGTCATTGGTGCAGACTCACATACTTGTACTTATGGGGCTATTGGTGCTTTCTCTACAGGTGTAGGAACAACTGATATTGCGACAGGTATGGCGACTGGACAGTTATGGTTCAAGGTGCCTTCAGCCATTAAATTTAATCTTCATGGTAAACTACCAAAATACGTATCTGGTAAGGATGTTATTTTACATATTATTGGACGTATTGGTGTAGATGGAGCATTATATAAATCAATGGAATTTACGGGTGAGGGTGTCAAAGAATTATCTATGGCAGATCGTTTCACTATTTGTAATATGGCTATTGAAGCAGGAGCTAAGAACGGTATCTTCCCTGTTGATGAAGCCGCTATTGAATACTTAGATAAACATGCTAAACGTGACTATAAGATCTATGAAGCAGATAAAGACGCAGAATATGAAGAAGTGGTAGATGTAGACTTATCTGCTATTAGACCAACTGTTGCTTTCCCTCATCTTCCAGGTAATGCAAAGACTGTGGATGAAATTGAAGCAATGGATAAGATCTATATTGATCAGGTTGTTATTGGATCATGTACAAATGGTCGTATGGAAGACTTAAGAAAAGCAGCCGCTATTCTTAAAGGTAAGAAAGTGGCTGATAATGTGAGAGTGATGGTTGTACCAGCAACTCAGAAGATTTACTTACAATGTATCCTTGAAGGTATTCTAGAAACATTTGTAGAAGCAGGATGTGCTGTCAATACACCAAGCTGTGGTCCATGTATGGGTGGTCATATGGGGGTACTTGCGAAAGGTGAAAAGTGTGTTTCTACTACAAATAGAAACTTCGTTGGACGTATGGGTGATGTAGAATCATTAATTTATCTTGCATCTCCTGAAACAGCAGCTGCAAGTGCGATTGCAGGTTATATCGCAAATCCAGAAAAATTCGGAGGTAATAACTAATGGAAGCTAAAGGTAGAGTATTTAAATATGGTGATAACGTTGATACAGACGTTATTATTCCAGCAAGATATCTTAATTCATTTGATGCCAAAGAATTAGCAAGTCACGCTATGGTGGACTTAGATCCTACATTTGTAGAAAGAGTCCAACCTGGTGATATTATTGTCGCAAAGAAGAACTTTGGCTGTGGTTCATCAAGAGAACATGCCCCTCTTGCATTAAAGACAGCAGGTGTTTCATGTGTTATCGCAAAAAGCTTTGCACGTATCTTCTATCGTAACTCTATTAATATCGGTTTTGCGATTCTTGAATGTCCAGAAGCCGTAGATGGTATTGATGATGGCGATGAAGTAAAAGTAGATTATGAAACAGGTAAGATTTATAACCTCACTAAGAATACAGAATATCAGGGTCAGCCTTTCCCACCATTCATGCAGAAGATTATTGAACAGGGTGGTCTTGTAAACTATGTCAATAATAAGAAAGGATAGAGGATATGGAAAAGAATATTGCGGTTATTAAAGGTGATGGAATCGGTCCTGAAATTGTGAATGAAGCAATTAAGGTACTTGATGCCATCGCAAAGAAATATAATCATACATTCAATTACAAGAATATCCTCATGGGAGGCTGTTCTATTGATGCTTATGGAGTCCCATTAACTGATGAGGCATTGGAAGTCGCAAAAAACAGCGATGCTGTATTATTAGGTTCTATTGGGGGAGATACTAATACATCTCCATGGTATAAATTAGATCCTACATTAAGACCAGAAGCAGGATTATTAAAGATTAGAAAAGAATTAGGTTTGTTCGCAAACTTAAGACCTGCTTATTTATATAAAGAACTTGCAGGTGCATGTCCTTTAAAGGAAAGCACATCAGAAGCAGGCTTTGATATGATTATCGTAAGAGAACTTACTGGTGGTTTATATTTTGGTGAAAGAAACACAAAAGAAATCAATGGTGAATTAGTGGCTCATGATAATCTTGTTTATTCAGAACATGAAATTAGACGTATCGCACAAAGAGGATTTGAAATTGCGATGAAACGTGGTAAGAAACTTACAAGTGTGGATAAAGCCAATGTTTTAGATACATCTCGCTTATGGCGTAAGATTGTGAATGAAGTGGCTCAGGACTTCCCAGAAGTAAAAGTAGAACATATGCTTGTAGATAACTGTGCCATGCAGTTAGTTAAAGATCCAGCACAGTTTGATGTTGTCCTCACTGAGAATATGTTTGGGGATATCTTAAGTGATGAAGCATCTATGGTCACAGGTTCTATTGGTATGTTATCAAGTGCTTCACTTCGTGAAGACAGTCTAGGTATGTATGAACCAAGCCATGGCAGTGCACCTGATATTGCAGGACAGAATATTGCGAATCCACTTGCGACTATCTTAAGTGCTGCTATGATGCTACGTTATTCATTTGATATGGATGAAGAAGCAGCATGTATTGAAAAAGCAGTAGAAAAGGTTCTTGCGGATAATATCCGTACAGTTGATATTTATAAAGAAGGAATGACAAAAGTATCTACATCACAGATGGGTGATGCTGTAGTAGAAAGACTTTAGGAGGCTAATATGAGAAGTGATAATGTAAAAAAAGGAGTAGAACGTGCACCTCATCGTTCACTCTTCAATGCCTTAGGCATGACAGAAGAAGAATTAGAAAGACCTCTAATCGGGGTAGTTTGTTCATATAATGAAATTGTTCCTGGTCATATGAATCTCGATAAGATCAGTGAAGCAGTTAAGAAAGGTGTTTATTTAGCGGGCGGTGTACCAGTTGAAGTACCTGCGATTGCAGTATGTGATGGTATTGCGATGAACCATACAGGTATGAAATATTCACTCGTTACAAGAGAATTAATTGCAGATAGTACAGAATGTCTGGCGACAGCACATCAGTTTGATGGTCTTGTTATGATTCCTAACTGTGATAAGAACGTTCCAGGCTTATTAATGGCAGCTGCACGTTTAAATATTCCAACTATCTTTGTATCAGGTGGACCAATGCTTGCAGGTAAGAAATTAAATGGTAAGAAGACTTGTCTTTCTTCACTATTTGAAGCTGTTGGTCAATATAATGCAGGTACTCTAGATGCGGCACATCTTGAAGAATTTGAAGAAAAAGCATGTCCAACATGTGGTTCATGTTCAGGTATGTATACAGCGAACTCTATGAACTGTTTAACAGAAGCACTCGGTATGGGTCTTCGTGGTAATGGAACTATTCCAGCTGTTTATTCAGCACGTATCAGACTTGCGAAACATGCTGGTATGAAGATCATGGAATTAGTAGAAAAGAACATCAAACCAAGAGATATCATGACTCCTGCTGCATTCAAGAATGCGATGACAGTGGACATGGCCTTAGGATGTTCTACAAACTCAATGCTTCATTTACCAGCTATCGCACATGAAGCAGGTGTTGAATTAAATCTTGAAATTGCGAATGAAATTTCTAAATATACACCAAACCTTTGTCACTTAGCACCAGCAGGTTCTACATTTATGGAAGATTTAGATGATGCCGGTGGCGTATATGCAGTCATGAATGAACTTGATTCATTAGGTATCTTAGATACAACAGGTATCACATGTACTGGTAAGACTGTTAAAGAAAATATTGCAGGATGTGTAAACTTAGATCCAGAAATCATCCGTCCTGTTGATAACCCTTATATGAAAACAGGTGGTATTGCGGTATTAAAGGGTAATATTGCACCTGATAGCTGTGTCGTTAAGGCAGCTGCAGTGGCTCCTGAAATGATGACACATACTGGACCAGCGAGAGTATTTGATAGTGAAGATGATGCAATCAAGGCAATTCGTGCTGGTAAGATTGTCAAGGGTGACGTTGTTGTTATTCGTTATGAAGGTCCTAAAGGTGGTCCTGGTATGAGAGAAATGTTATCTCCTACAAGTGAAATCGCTGGTATGGGACTTGATAAAGATGTTGCATTAATTACAGATGGTCGTTTCTCAGGGGCAACTAGAGGGGCTTCTATTGGACATGTATCTCCTGAAGCAGCAGTAGGAGGACCTATTGCTTTAATTGAAGAAGGAGATATGATTTCTATTGATATTCCAAATAATAAAATTAATGTAGCTGTAGATGATGCTACATTAGAAGCACGTCGTGCTAAATGGCAGCCAAGAGAACCTCGTATCACTACAGGTTACTTAAGACGTTATGCTGCACAGGTAACAAGTGCCAATACAGGTGCTGTATTACAGCCAAATGATAAGTAAAGGGGGAGAATCCAAAATGTTAATGAAAGGATCGGACATTGTAGTAGAAAGCCTTCTTGAACAGGGCGTTGATACTATCTTTGGCTATCCAGGAGGGACAATCCTAGAAGTCTATGATAGTTTATATAAATATCAGGATAAGATTCATCATATCCTTACATCTCATGAACAGGGGGCGGCTCATGCAGCTGATGGTTATGCACGTGCCACTGGAAAAGTGGGCGTCTGTATGGCAACAAGTGGACCAGGTGCCACTAACCTTGTCACAGGTATTGCGACAGCCATGATGGATTCTATTCCTTTAGTTGCTTTAACTGCCAACGTAGGTGTTAATGCCTTAGGTAAAGATGCCTTCCAGGAAATTGATATCAAGGGTGTGACTATCCCTATTACTAAACATAACTTTATTTGTAAATCACCAGAAGAATTGGCTCCTACTATTCGTAAAGCATTTCAGATTGCGAAAGAAGGTCGTCCAGGTCCAGTACTAGTCGATATGACTAAGAATGCGACTGTAAGTTCATGTGAATATACTAAAAAGGTGCCAGATGTCATTGGCAGCCGTCATTATACATTCCCTACAGCTTCTATTAAGAAAGCTGTAGAGATGATTGAAGCATCAGAAAAGCCATTCGTATTTGTCGGTGGTGGATGTATTACCTCTCAGGCGAGTGCAGCTTTAAAAGAATTAGTAGAAAAGATCGATGCACCTGTTACTGATACATTAATGGGTAAAGGGGCTTATGACGGCACTAATCCACGTTATGCAGGGATGCTAGGAATGCACGGGACTAAAGCAAGTAATATCGGTGTATCAGAATGTGATTTATTGATTGCGATTGGTGTACGTTTTAGTGACCGTATTACAGGTAATGTGGATACATTTGCGAAGAATGCAAAGATTATTCATATTGATGTCGATGATGCAGAAATCGATAAGAATGTGCCTGTTGATTTAGGTATTGTCGGAGATGCAAAAGATGTTATTGAAGCTATAAATTTAACTTTAACACAACAGAACCATCCAGGATGGATGAAGGAAGTACGTACATTAAAGGATCGTTATCCTTTAACTTATGATCAGTCTAGATTAACTGGTCCATATGTAATTGAACAGATTGATAACTTCACTGATTCTCAGGCTATTATTACAACTGAAGTAGGTCAGAACCAGATGTGGGCAGCTCAGTATTATCACTATAGACGTCCTAGACAGTTCTTAAGTTCTGGTGGACTTGGTACTATGGGTTATGGACTAGGTGCAGCAATGGGAGCTAAATATGGCTGTCCTGATCAGTTAGTATTCAATATTGCAGGGGATGGATGTTTCCGTATGAACCTCAATGAATTAGCCACTGCATCACGTTACAATATCCCAATCATTGAAGTAGTACTTAATAACCATGTACTTGGAATGGTAAGACAGTGGCAGACATTATTCTATGGTGAACGCTATAGTGCAACAGTACTTCATGATAAGGTAGACTTCTGTAAGGTAGCAGAAGGATTAGGCTGTAAAGCCATCCGTGTTACTAAGAAAGAAGAAGTGATGCCTGCTTTACAGGAAGCAGTGGATTATCATGGTCCAGTTGTAATCGAATGTATCATTGATGATGATGATAAAGTATTCCCAATGGTTGCGCCAGGAAGCTCTATTGCGGAAGTATTTGATGAAGCAGATATTAATAAGTAATTAAAAAGGCTTGAAATAA
>NZ_DBPF01000031.1:6485-6607 GCF_002299355.1 Catenibacterium sp. UBA627 | reverse complement strand
TTAGGAATCAAGATGTGGGAAAAAGTATTCGCAAATCATAATGAACCATTTAACCCAGAAGCTGCCTATAAAACAATAGGTTCTAATGGACTTGCATCACAAGAGATGTTAGAGAAAATCAC
>NZ_DBPF01000031.1:5839-6388 GCF_002299355.1 Catenibacterium sp. UBA627 | reverse complement strand
GCTCATGAACTATTAACTTATCTAAAAGATAAAGGTTATACATTGGTTCTTACTAGTTCTACATTTGAACCAGATGTACTATTTTCTCTCAAGTCTGCTGGTTTAGACAAGTACTTTGATAAGTTTGTATGTGGTGATCATGTCACTCGTGCTAAACCAAATCCTGAAATATTTAATAAAGCTATTGAAATCTATGGTCTAAACAAGGAAGAAACATTCATTCTAGAAGATTCTAGAAATGGTATTATTGCAGCAGATGCTGCAGGTATTGATGTCATTGGTGTACCTGATTTAGTAGATATTAGTGATATGACACAATCACACTTGTTGTGCATCAAAGAAAATCTTCTGAAAGTACTAGATTTAATAAAATAATTTAAGAATACAAAGCTCTCATCACCTCTATCATGTTACAATAGAGTAGAAAGGAGGTTTTTTAATGGATTACAATGGTTTAAGTATTGTATTACCACAATATTATCCTGATGATGAAGAATGGAATAATCTCTTTAACCTTTGGTTTCAGTGCTATGATCTGAATACAGATAT
>NZ_DBPF01000031.1:1386-5770 GCF_002299355.1 Catenibacterium sp. UBA627 | reverse complement strand
CCCTTAAACAATGATGAATCAGATTATGAAATCATTTCTGTATCTGGTGAAGATCAACAATCCTATTTACCTGCTTTCACAAATATAAAGGAAATAACAGACTATATAGACCTTCCAGAACCCCAAGAAGGCTACCAGGTAGAAATAATGGTATCATCCTATAAACGTCTCTTAGAAGAGATATATATGCGTACAGAAGGTTTAAGTGGTCTAGTCATTAATCCTTTCTCACAAAAGCTTGTTGCGGATGAAAAACTATTAAATAGTATAGGACACAATACAACAACAGGTATTAATCATCAAGAAGATTTACCAAGTCTTGTACCAGCCAATCTTAAGTTTAAAAAGAACATGAAGATTTATTACTCTAATGGTAGAAATCCACGTGTTAAAGAATTCCTAAAAGAAAGTGTAGAAGCCCTTATGGAGGATGGGGTCTTTGCTTGTCCGGTACTTGTAAATAAGAAAGATTTATATACAAATAAGACAGGAGAACTTGCAATACATACAGGTGCTGAAATTTATATCAAACCACTCATGTGTTCTCATGCTGATCCTAATAAACTCTATATTAGTTTATTTACAGGATTAAATGATATTAAAAGAGTGAATCTTGATCATGATGAACTAGACATGGAAATGATTATTACATGTCAGTCATTTGATTCATACAGAGATATACTCTTTTCTAGTAATGCATTTTGTGGTATTCTCATTAATCCTTTTACAGATCATCTAGGCTTTTCTAAAGACATGCTAGATGAAATGTTTTATAATAAAGAAACAATCAACTAGAGGAGGAAAACAAGTTGAATTACAAACCTTTTAACAATTCACAGGTATTTAATGCATCAAGATGGACTGAATCCCTTGATACCTGGAAAAAGGCTCAGGCTGACAAAGAAGTCGCTTATAGAGCATTCATTAAGAATCTTACAGAATCACACTATTATGGTTATATGAACCTACCAGAAAATGGTGAAAACATTGATTATGATCATTCATTCTTTACTATTTCACCACAAGATGGCAGCAGTATTTTTATTTCTGTCTATACTACAATTAAAGAATTAGAAAGCAGTCTTGCGAAACCTGAAACATCAATACCAGGAAGAAAAGTAGAAGCAGTAGAGGTCAACTATGCTTTCCTAACAAGAGAACTTACACTTGCTGATAGTCAACAAATTGATGGTATTGTGATTAACCCATTTAGTGATGACTATATTCTTACAAGAGAAGAATTAGTACAGATTTCTAAACGTTTATGTAATGGTTTAAATCATACAGAAGATTTAGGTAACTTCACTCCTGCAAATATCCTTATTAAAGAAATTTGGAAGATTTTCCAGAATACTGAAGATGATGATAAGAAAGCAGAAATCTTTAGTCATATGATGAAAGCATTTGATGATGCTTTATTCGCATTACCTATAATGGTAAGAAAAGAAGATTTAGTAGTAGAAGATGGTAATACATATATTGCTAGATCAGATGCAGATCTTGCGATTAGAATGTTATCAAGTGAAGATAATGGTGATCAAGCTAATATTGTTCCACTCTTTACATCACAGGAAGATATTGAAACATTAGATGGCTGGAACGCTGAAGATGAAGAAAGAAAATCTATATTAATGACTGCTGATCTCGATACTCATCTAGGAGGACTTAATAATGGTGAAGCCTTTGATGCACTCGTTATTAATCCATTCACAGATAATATTGTACTTACAAAAGAAATCCTAACTACAATGGGATTAATAGAAGGGGAGGAGTAAAAGAATGAGTAAACCATTATTAAGCACAACACCAGTAGAAACAACAGATAAAGATTGGAAAGAAAGCTGTGGTAAATACAATGAAACTTTTTTTACTGCCACTAAATTAGAAGATGATTTAATGCATGCATTAAAGGCTTCTACATTCCTTACATATATTTCTGTAGACGATGATGATGAAGATTCATACTTTTTACAGACAGTATGTGATGATGACGGAGATGAATGGTATGCGATTTATACTACTGTAGAAAATGCACAGAACTCTTCTATTCTAGAAGATTCTGATTTCCCAGATCGTCATAATGTATTAGTAGAAGTAGACTATGAATTCTTATTAAATGAATTATTCAATACAGGTGATGATGAAATCTATGGTATGGTCATTGATCCAGAAACAGATGCATTTACTCTAGATAGAAACACATTAAGCCATATGGGTATTGAAGAAAATGACGGTGTAGACCATCATGAAACAATTGGTCATAGAGTACCAGGTAATATGGAGTTTTCTTGGTTATATGATGAATATATGGAAGCACAAGGTGAAGAAGCAAAAGAAAAGTTCTCTTTAGTTATGGATGATTTAGTATCACGTTCATGTCTTGCATTAATGACGATTGTGAATAAATCAGATTTAGTTACTTTACCAGATGGTACATATGAATTAAAAAAGGATGTACCTATGATTATTCCTTCATTATCTGCAGAAGATGATGAAGGTAATGAATTAAGCTATTTACCACTCTTTACATCTAATGAACAGATTGATAAATGGGGTATCAAAGATAATGTTGAATTAAAAGAAGGTCAGGTATTAATCAGCGAATGTCGTCCATTTGATCAGCATATTGCTACATTCTTAGGTGCTGGAGAATATGACGCTTTATTAGTCAACCCATTTGATCAGGCATTTATTATCAGCAAGGAATTCATCAAGGCTATAAGCGGTCATCAGGAAGAAGACGAAACACCTGCTGCATAACTTAACATAAGGAGAGAAAACAAGATGAAAAAACTATGGAATGAATTCAAAGAATTCGCATTTAAAGGCAATGTCATTGATATGGCTGTCGGTGTTATTTTAGGTACTGCTATCACTGCTGTTGTTACATCTCTTGTACAGGATATTATCATGCCTGTATTATCTGCAATCATTAAGATTCCATCTGATATTACAGAACTTACACTTAAAGTAAATAATATTCATATCAAGTATGGAGCATTCCTTTCTAACCTCATTAACTTCTTATTAATGGCTTTCTGTATTTTTATCTGCATTAAAGCGATTAATAAGGTAATGAGCTTCCGTAAGAAGGAAGAAGAAGCAGTCCCTGCACCAAAACCAGAAGATATTGCATTACTAGAAGAAATCAGAGATCTTTTAAAAGAAAAAAAATAAGCACCTAAGTGCTTATAATGTAGGATCTTCTAGATCATCATTAAGATAAGTCGTTCTCTTAGACTTATCTTTTTTTATTTGGTCTGTACTAAAAGTGACGGTTTCTTTTGTTTGAGTAGGTGCTGTATTTACAAGATTGACACCTAATGACCATTCTTCTAGTTCTTCCTCTAGAGTATCTGCATCCTTTGCTTTTACTTTAATAGCCATACACTTCACCTCTTTCGAATTAATTATATACATAATGAACTCTTTTTAAAAGCGAATAATAATGTTAAAATATGGGAAAGGAGTGTGTTTTGTTATGATAATAGACTTAAACCAGATTTTATCTATTTTTAATATAGATTATGAAATTGTAAAAGGAAATAATAAACTTGGTGGAGCCTCTTTACCTAAACAGTTTAATCAAGGAGGAGAAATTCAAGGTAATTTTCTCTCACGTAAATTCTCTTTAATCTATGATCCAGAAAGAAAAGATCCTGGATGGAGTAATGTAGGACATAAGAAGTATGCAATGTTGTTTAAGGAAGAAAAAACAGGTATTCTTTATCAGAAAACAGGCTTTACATCTCAATCAGGTTACTTTGTATTAAAATATGACGGTGTTAAATATAAGATGTATAGAGTTGGATTAGAAACAGGTTACGCATATCCTATCTATGAAGGTTCTAAACTAGTAGCCTGTATTATGGCAGATAAATCCATTTTTAATGATTTAAACCTCTACCATATTTATGCATTAAACAAGTCATATAGTTATATTTCATCTGTATTTGGCTTATATCTAGATGCCTGTATCCAGTTGACGTATGGTCCTCTTATTACTTCACCAAGCTTTATTGCTGGAAAGAGCCTAAGAAAGAAATATGATCCTGCTTTTATTGAAAAAATAAAGGATATGGAAAACAAAGCGTAACAAAAATATTGTTGTTATAGAAAAAGTATGCTAATATGACTGTGGGAGTCGTATTACGATTAGAATAGCTCTTGGAAAGGTCTGAAATAGGGAGTCAGATCTTTTTTTTATTTATGTTCATACTTAGTTCATATACTAAGATTATAGTAATAACTGTAAAGAGGGCCACTCCCTAATAATAAAAGCGTCCTGTTTACGATTCATAAATAAAACTCCCTTCTAATTGTATTAAATTGTTTTTTAGAACCACTGGCTCTCCTCCAGTGGTTTTTACTTGTTTTAAAATAA
>NZ_DBPF01000031.1:0-1320 GCF_002299355.1 Catenibacterium sp. UBA627 | reverse complement strand
CTCGTAACGCGTAGGTCACAGGTTCGATTCCTGCAGTCGGCACCATTCATTTTGTCATAGCTGTATATTTTGTCTATTGTAGATGAGTAGTAGGTATTTTACATATATATGAAATCGTTAAGTGCGGTTACTTCGGGGATACGGACTGCTGCCGCAAAATGATGGAGACATCATTCGCTGGTTTGAACAGTCTATGTCGTTAAGGCATAGACTAATGTAGTTACATTGCCCTTTAGAACTAAAGCCCAAACGGAACATAAGACATAGGACCATATATCCGATTGGGTATATGTTTTTTTTGTTTGAAAGCTAACTATTGCATAATTATCAGGTGGAACAATTGTTTCTTATAGAAAAATATCCTCATCTGATGTAACTCCAGCTGTAGATATCAATAATAAAAAGAGTAAAGAATCAGACGGAGTAAAACAAAAAAATACATTTTGTAAAGGAATGAAAATGACTAAAATACAAGATTATAGATTCCTCAATTGTAAAGTAGATACATGTGAGAAATAGCAGTTGAATTGTAACGACAAAAGCGTTACAATATAAGAAGCAAGGAGGTGTGATTATGGGAAAATCAGCAACATTAAACTTAAGAGTAAACCCAGCCGTCAAAGAGAGGGCAGAAAAAGTATTGTCTCAGTTAGGTGTTCCTATGTCAACAGCGATTGATATGTATTTGAATCAAATTTCTCTTACAGGTGGAATTCCATTTTCTGTTTCTTTACCAAAAGCACCAGTATCGATTCATGCAGATGGCATGACAACAGAAGAAATTCATCAGAAATTGGAAAAAGGTTACAATGATATAGCTGCAGGAAGAGTGCAAAATGCAACGGAAGCATTCGCAAAATTCAGGGAGAATCATTGATATGAAACACTATACGGTTGAGATTACAAATGAAGCATTGGCTGATATGGAGCAGTTGTATAATCATATCGCTTATGTTCTTCAGGCACCGGAAAATGCGATGGATCAATATAACCGAATTGCGGACGCTATTTTGACATTGGATACTATGGCTGAGAGAATCTGTATTATGGAATCAGAGCCGGAACGAAGCAAAGAGATGAGAAGATTGTTGGTAGACAATTACTCTGTCTTTTTTGTAATCCAGGGAGATAATGTGATTGTAACAGATGTATTATATAGTGCATCAGATATTGAAAGCCGATTAAAAGGTTAGATGATAAAATACTATCTATTCGTTATAGCCCTTTCTCTTGCATAAAAGAAGAATATCACATATAATAAAAACGCAATAATATTCGTCTAGTCGCGGAAATATATTGCGTTTAGACCAGGTGGCAGTG
>NZ_DBPF01000099.1:0-30428 GCF_002299355.1 Catenibacterium sp. UBA627 | reverse complement strand
AAACCAGCATTGCTGGTTTTTTTTCTTTTGTTCATATACT
This sequence comes from Catenibacterium sp. UBA627, assembly GCF_002299355.1. Lineage (NCBI taxonomy): Bacteria > Bacillati > Bacillota > Erysipelotrichia > Erysipelotrichales > Coprobacillaceae > Catenibacterium > Catenibacterium sp. UBA627. Next base: position 30,388 of record NZ_DBPF01000099.1, on the reverse strand, counting down.
GTTTTTAAAACTTGAGTATAATAATACTCAAAGGAGTGAGAAATATGAATGATTTAATGAAAACCCCTAAAATGACACCAAGAATACAGTCCACATTAAAACATACTGTAGAAGTACCAGAAGTGATGTACAAAGCCAGTGGTATTAATGTGAATGGAAGACGTATAAAAAGTTTATTGTTTAGTACAGATGTTGCACTTATTGCGAATAATAACGCAGATGCGATTCTTTCTGTTTATCCTTTTACACCTACAATCCAGATCACCAATGCGATTATTGGTGTCGCCAGACAACCGGTTTTTGTAGGAGTAGGAGGAGGCACTACCAATGGTGCAAGAGTATTCAAGATTGCCTTAGATGCAGAATTACATGGTGCAGCTGCTGTTGTACTCAATGCCCCTGTACATACAGAAATGATCAGAGAATTATCACGTATAGTAGATATTCCTATTGTCCTCACTGTTGTATCTTTGGACGAAGACTTAGAAGAACGTATGTTACATAGTGGTGCAAGAATCATCAATGTATCTGGTGGAAAGAATACAGTAGAAATCGTCAAGGCACTACGCGCTATTGATAAGGATTTTCCAATTATTGCGACTGGTGGACCAACTGAAGAAACAATTAAAGAAGTCATTGAAGCAGGTGCGAATGCAGTCACTTTCACACCTCCTACAAGTGCTGAAATATTTAAAGATATGATGGAAAACTACCGTGAACAGATGAAGAAGTAGAAATACTTCTTCTTTTTTATACAAAGATAGGGCTTTTGTTTAACATCTATATGAGGATTTATGTTATTATGAGGACAAATGCATAAAGGAGGAATAAATTTTGAAACAATATCTAGATATGTGTCGATATATCCTAGAACATGGTGAAGACCGTCCTGATCGCACAGGGACTGGTACACGTTCTGTATTTGGATATCAGACACGCTATGATTTACGTGAAGGATTTCCTCTTCTTACTACTAAGAAGATGTATTTACGTCCTATTGCGGAAGAACTATTATGGTTTATCAAGGGTGATACAAATATCAAATATCTTGTAGACCGTAATGTAAAAATATGGAACGAATGGCCTTATGAAGACTTTAAGAAGAGTGAAGACTTTAACGGTGAAACATTAGAAGAATTTGTAGAAAAGATCAAGAATGATGATGACTTTGCTAGTAAGCATGGTAACCTTGGTCCTGTTTATGGTGCACAGTGGCGTAACTTCAATAATGAAGGCACTGACCAGCTAATGAAACTCATTGATTCTTTAAAGAATAATCCATTCTCTAGAAGACATATTATTTCTGCATGGAACCCTAGTCAGGTAGATGAGATGGCTTTACCACCATGTCATACACTCATGCAGTTCTATGTATCAAGTGATAAGAAATATTTAAGCTGTCAGTTATATCAGAGAAGTGCTGATACATTCTTAGGTGTTCCGTTTAATATTGCATCTTATGCTTTACTTACATGTATGCTTGCACAGGTATGTGGCTATGAACCAAAAGAATTTATTCATACAATTGGTGATGCTCATATTTATAAGAATCACTTTGATGTAGTTAAGACTCAGATTGAAAGAGAACCACTTCCTCTTCCTCGTCTTGTATTAAATAAAGATATTGATAATCTATTTGATTTCAAGATTGAAGATATCAAGCTAGAAGGTTATCAATCTCATGGTCCATTGAAAGGTAAGGTCAGTGTATGATCACTATCATTGTTGCAGCTGATAAGAATAATCTCATTGGTAAGAAGGGAACAGACAATGGGATGCCATGGCATAACAGCGAAGACTTTAAACACTTTAGAAGTACTACACTCAATCATACATTATTAATGGGTAAAACAACTTACCAGGCCATTGGTAAACCTTTGCCTAAACGTCATACAATCGTTCTCTCTCATAACTTTGAAGATGAAAGAGTAGAAGTCGTGGATGATTTAGTAGGAACGATTCAATCTTTTAAAGAACGTGGTGAAGACCTCTTTATTTCCGGTGGTGCTTCTGTATATAAACAGGCACTTCCATATTGTGATCAGATTCTTTTATCACGAATTCCTGGAGACTATACAGGAGAAACATATTTCCCTGACTTTTCTGAATATAACTATCGTCTCGTAGAAGAAAAGCCATTTGAGACATTTACACTAGAAATCTATCAAAAATGAAAAGACTTATATTAATTGTGCTTCGTTTCTTCTTTGAATTACCAGTACTGATCTTCCAGTTAAAACATATCAAGAAGCATAAGGATACGATTCCTTTTGAAGATCGTATTGACTGGACAAGAAGACTTCTAAAGAAAGCAACTAAAAGAGCACGTGTTAATCTAACTATTACAGGTACAGAATATCTTCCTGAAACAGGTGGTTTCTTTGTAGCTCCAAACCATCAGGGATTATTTGATATCCTTGCATTATTTGACAGTATTGAACGTCCTTTCAAGATTGTCTTTAAAAAAGAACTATTAGATGTTATCTTCTTAAGAGATGTGGCTGAATTCATGGAATATCCTGCTATTGACCGTACAAACTTAAGAGCTTCTATGAAGCTTATGAGACAGGTTAAAAAGGAAATGTCTGAAGGTATTCCTTATGTGATCTTCCCAGAAGGGACACGTTCTAAAAAAGGAAATGAATTATTAGAATTCAAGGGTGGTTCATTTAAACCGGCTATGGATGCACAGGTGCCAATTATTCCATGTGTCATGCATAACTGTTTTAAAGTATTAGACAGTAATTCTATTAAGAGAGTTGATTGTGGTATTCATTATCTATCACCAATTCCTTATGAAGAATATAAGGATATGAACAGCGTAGAAGTAGCTAATCTTGTACAATCAAGAATACAGACTAAAATGGATGAACTCGAAGAACGTGCTTAGGCATGTTCTTTTTTCATCTAACTATAAATAAAAGGGATAATTTGGTATAATGAGGAACAAGGAAGGAGAGGATACCATGTTTGGACACTTACAAATTAAAAGTGCTTATAGCTTTCAAGAGAGTACTCTATTAATTAATGCGCTTATAGACAACGCAAAATCAAAACATATCCAGGCTCTTGCCTTAACAGATGATAACAACATGTATGGGGCCTATGAATTCTATGAAGCCTGCAAGAAGGCTTCTATTAAGCCGATACTAGGTGTCAACGCCTCTATTTTGTTTAATGATGACCTGATTCATCTTGCACTTTATGCACGTGATGATGTAGGTTATAAGGATTTAGTACGTATTGTGAGTGATATTAATCTCAATGAGAATAAAGCTATCACATTGAAAGCTTTATCCAACTATCGTGATCATCTTTATGTTGTATCTCATGAATATGAAGATCGACTCATCGAACAAGAAGCGACAAGTAAAGAAGACTTGCTCACTCATGCTCAAATAGAGAGTCCAGTACTAAGTTTTATGAAAATTATGAAGAAGCTCTTTGGTGCCTCTTATCGTATCATGATTGTGGAAGATGGCCTCAAGGGACATACACTTCGTAATCAGACATTGATTAAATATGCTCAATTCTTAGATATTCCCTGTATCTGGGGTAATGATGTGCGTTATTTACATCCACATGATGCCTTTACACTTGATCTCTTACAAGCTTCTAAAAAGGGAGAAGTGCTTTCTAAGGATTATGAACCACTTACAAGTGAGCGTTATCTAAAAACAGAAAAAGAAATCAGAGAATTATTTAGCCGTTATCCAGATATTATTAAGAATACAGAAGAAATGATTGATAACTGTTATGGTTCTATTCAAAAAACAAAGAACGGTCTTCCTCACTATCAGACACCTCATGGTGATAGTGGGGCATATCTCAGACATCTTTGTATTAAAGGATTGAAACAACGCTTTAAAAATCAGACTATCACAGATGATTATAAAGACCGTTTACTTTATGAATTAAAAACTATTCATACTATGGGGTATGATGATTACTTCTTAATTGTATTTGATTATGTACAATATGCGAAAAAACATGGTATACTCGTAGGCCCAGGAAGAGGATCTGCGGCAGGCTCATTGGTTGCCTATTGCTTAGGAATCACAAATATTGATCCTTTAAAATATGATCTTCTTTTTGAACGTTTCTTGAATCCAGAAAGAGTATCCATGCCAGATATTGACGTAGACTTCCAGGATGATCGTCGTGATGAAGTCATTCAATATGTATGCAACAAATATGGTCATGATCATGTGGCACAGATTGTCGCTTTTTCTACATATGGTCCACGTGTCGCAATAAAGGATTTAGGAAAAGTGATGGGTATCCCTTTGCCAAGACTCGAAATGATTGCGAAGATGATACCTACTGCACCTAAACATCGTAAAAGTATTACTGAAGTTTATTCTACAAGTGCCTCATTTCAGGATATGATTCAAAAAGATCCAGTGCTTTCACGCCTTATTGCGCCTATGAGCTTAGTAGAATATCTTCCACGTAATATTACAATGCATGCAGCAGGGGTTGTCTTATCCTATGAACCATTAAGAGATGTTGTGCCTTTGGTCATCGGTCCAAGTGATATGATCATGAGCCAGTATTCTAAGGACTATATTGAAAAAACAGGTTTACTCAAGATGGACTTTTTAGGACTTAAGAATCTGACTATGATTGATTATATTATGAAGGATATAGAAAGAAGACTTGGTCAGACATTTTCTATCAATAGTATCCCTCTTAATGATGCACGTACCTACCACCTTATCTCTCGTGGTGATACAACAGGTGTCTTCCAGTTAGAATCAAGTGGAATGCGTTCATTACTTATGAAGATGAAACCGGATCATTTTGATGATATCGTCGCTGCAGTGGCTTTATATCGACCAGGTCCAATGGAAAATATTCCTCTCTATCTAGAAGGTAGAAAGAATAAAAATAATATTACTTATTTAGTCAAGGAACTTGAACCTATTCTAAAGTCTACTTATGGTATTATGATTTATCAGGAACAGATCATGCAGATTGCTCAGGTCATTGCAGGATTCTCTTTAGGACGTGCAGATATATTAAGAAAAGCTGTTTCTAAAAAAGATGAAAGCATGATGGCTAGTATGAAGGAAGAATTCCTTCAGGGAGCTATCAAGAAAGGATTTGATGAAAAGATTGCCTTGAAACTTTATCAGATGATAGAGAAATTTGCGAACTATGGCTTTAATAAGAGTCACTCTGTCGCCTATGGTTATATGGCTTATCAATTGGCTTATTTAAAAGCGAATTATCCACTCTATTTCTTTGCAGCTATTCTTTCCAATGAATCAGGTTCTGCTTCTAGTAAGATGCGTATTATAGAAGAATCTAAACGCTATGGAGTCAAGATTCTTCCACCTTCTATTAATTATTCTTATTCACGCTTTGTAGTAGAAGAAGGAGGAATACGTTATTCTTTAGTCTCTATTAAGAATGTAGGGGCTGCAGGATATAAGATGATTCTTAAGGAAAGAGAAAAAGGTCTATTTAAGGATATGTATGATTTCTTATCCCGTATCCCTTCTCTTTCATCTAAGATGCTAGAAAGTTTAATTGATGCAGGAGCTTTTGATGAATTTAATAAAAATCGTGCTTATTTACGTAAGAATATTTCACTGATGTTAGAGTATATTCAATTAGGGGTGGATGAAAAGCCAATCTTTGAAGAAGTCAGAGAAAACAAATATGAACGTTTAGAAAGAGAAAGAGAAGTACTCGGTCTCTATGTATCTACACATCCTATTGTTTATGTAAAACAGAAGATCAAGCATCCCTTAGTTAATCTTGTAGATGTAGAAAACTATATGGATCGTAATATATTAGTTGTATGTTCTATTAGTTCAGTACGTGCCATTGTAGATAAGAAAGGTCGAGAAATGGCATTCATTGAAGGACAGGATGAAACAGGACAGGTAGAATTTGTCTGCTTCTCTAACCAATATGAACGTTTTAAGAATATATTAGAAAGAGGAAAGATTGTGGAAATGAATGTACGTGTTCAATACCGTGATCGTTTATCTCTTATTATCAATCAAGTAAAGGAGTTATAAAATGGAAGAATTGATTTTAATAGATGGGAACTCATTACTATTTAAGGCATTCTATGCCACTAGCTATACAGGAAACTATATGGTGAATCGTAATGGTATTCCTACTAATGGTGTCTATGGATTTGCCCGTATGGTGGATAAGATCCTTGATAATAATCCTAAGTATGTGATTGTCGCATTTGATTATGGAAAGAAAACATTCCGTAATGAATTGTTGGATACCTATAAAGCCCAAAGAAAAGAAACACCAGAAGAACTGATTCCTCAGTTCTCTCTCGCAAGAGAATACTTAACAGCCCATAATATCACATGGTATGAAGTAGAAGGCTTTGAAGGTGATGATATTATTGGTACACTTGTTGATTTTGGTGAAAAGAATAATCTGAAAGTATCGGTCTATACAGGAGATAAAGATGCATTCCAGCTTATTTCGCCTCAAACGACAATCTATCGTACAGTCAAAGGTGTGACTGAACTTGATATTTATAACGAACAGACTTTACTTGATAAATATGGCTTAAAGCCGGATCAGATCAGAGATTTCCTAGGATTAATGGGTGATACTGCTGATAATATCCCAGGTATCAAAGGTATAGGTGAAAAGACTGCCTTAAAACTATTACACCAGTATGAAACCATTGAAGGATTAGAAGAACACCAGAATGAACTCAAGGGTAAGATGGGTGAAAAGATCAGAGCAGGTATGGAAGATGCCTTAATGAGCAAGAAGGTGGCTACAATACTTAGAGATGTTCCTTTAGATGTTGATTTGAAGAAAGCAGAGTATGAAGGCTATGACTATGACACATTAAAGTCATTCTATGAAACATATGATATGAACTCTTTGATTAAATCTATGACAATTGAAGCAGCACCTAAAAAGGAACTAAAGCTAGAAATAGTGGACCATATGCCTGAAATCACAAAAGACAGTGCTGTCTATGCTTCTATTTATGATACAAATTACCATCGTTCTATTATTCTAGGTTATGGTATCTATAATGATGAACAGGCTTATTTTATTTCTTATGAGAATGCCCTTAAGGATGAATCATTCCTTGCTTATCTAAAGGATGAAACTAAGAAGAAGTATGGTTATGATATCAAGAGTGCAGTCATAGGTTCTAGATGGAATGGTGTAGAAATCAATGGTTATACATTTGATTTGTCTCTTGCATCTTATGTATTAGAACCAGCTATTAAAGAAGAACTCAAATATGTATGTACACACTTTGACTATGATGGTGTTCAGTATGATGAAGAAGTATTTGGAAAGGGTGCTAAAAAGCATATTCCAGATGATGCATTACTTGCTCAGCATACTGTTTCTAAAGCCAAGGCTATTTATGAATTAAAAGATGTTGTCACAAAAGAATTAAAAGATAAAAAGCAGTATGAACTATATGAAGACATTGAGCTTCCTGTGACACGTATTCTAGGAGAAATGGAATTTGCAGGAACTGAAATAGACTTAGATGTATTAAAGGAAATGGATGAAGCCTTTGATGAAACAATTGAAAAGTTGTCTAATGATATCTACCGCATCTCAGGTACAACCTTCAACATCTCTTCACCTAAACAGTTAGGTCAGGTCTTATTTGAAGATCTAGGCTTAAAGGGCGGCAAGAAGACAAAGACAGGTTATTCTACAAGCCAGGATGTCTTAGAAAAGATCATTGATGCCCATCCTGTTGTCCCACTTGTTCTTGAATATAGAATGTTGACTAAACTCTCTTCTACATACTTAAAAGGACTGCAGGAACAGGTCTTCCCAGACAATAAGATTCATACAATCTACAAACAGACACTTACCCATACAGGACGTTTGTCTTCTGTTGATCCAAATCTTCAGAATATTCCTGTAAGAAGTGAAGAAGGAAAATTAATTAGAAAAGCCTTTGTATCACATAATGGTTATCTTGTATCCTTCGACTATTCTCAGATTGAGTTAAGAATACTTGCACATATGGCTCATGTAACGAACCTTATTGATGCCTTTAATCAAGGTAAGGATATCCATAGACATACAGCTGCTTTAGTATTTGGTGTGAAAGATGAAGAAGTCACTCCACAGATGCGTTCACAGGCGAAAGCCGTTAACTTTGGAATCATCTATGGTATGAGTGAATTCAGACTCTCTAAGGACATTGGTATGTCCATTACCGAAGCAAGAAACTTCATTAATAAATATTTTGAAACCTATCCAGAAGTAAAAACATATATGGATGAAGTCGTAGAAGTATGTAAAAAACAGGGTTATGTCTCTACGCTATTGAATAGAAAAAGATATATTCCTACCATCAATGATAAGAACTTCATGGTACGTCAGCAGGCACAGAGATATGCAATGAATACACCAATCCAGGGAACGGGAGCAGATATTCTAAAACTTGCGATGATTGAAGTAGATAAAGCACTCAAAGTTCATCACTTAAAATCTCAGATGATTCTTCAGGTACATGATGAATTGATCTTTGATGTCTTTGAAGATGAACTAGAAGAAGTGATGTCTCTTGTGAAAGAAAAGATGGAAAACTGCATTAAGATGGATGTACCTCTTATTGTAGAAGGCAACTATGCCAAGAACTGGTGTGAATTAAAGTAATGCCTGAATTACCAGAAGTAGAAACAGTACGAAGAACCCTTAAGAACTTCGTACTTCATAAAACAATTGACTCTATAGAAGTACGTTATCCACGTATTATTGATGGCGATGTAGAAACATTTGTCTCTACACTTATTCATCAATCCATATGCGATATAGATCGATATGGTAAATATTTGATCTTTATTTTAGATCATGACGCATTTATTTCTCATCTAAGAATGGAAGGGAAATACAATATAAAACAGAAAGATGAACCCTATGATAAACATGATCATATTATCTTTCATATGACAGATGGCACAGATCTTCGTTATAACGATACAAGAAAGTTTGGTCGTATGCAGTTAGTAGACAAAGAATACTATCGTGAATATCCACCACTGAGTCGTTTAGGACAGGAACCAATGGAAGCGACATTTGACTATATCTATCCACATATCCATCAAAGTCATCTGCCTATCAAACAATTATTATTAGACCAGACTATTTTTACTGGAATTGGAAATATCTATGCGAATGAAATATGTTTTAGAATGGGTATGGATCCTCGTACAAGAGGAGACAGACTTTCAAAGAAACGTATTTTAGAATTAATAGAAGTATCCAGTACTATTTTAAAGGAAGCCATTGCCCAGGGTGGGACAACTATCCATTCATTTGATGCCAATGGAATCCATGGCTTATTTCAGGTTACTTTATCTGTTCATGCACAAACAACATGTTCAAAGTGCAAGGGACCTATAAAGAAAATCACAATTGCAGGAAGAGGAACATATTATTGTCCTCACTGTCAGAAAAGGAGATACTAAATATGTTGAATTGGGGTGTAATAGGATTAGGAAGAATTGCCCAGAGATTCTGTGAGAGTCTCTCTCATTTTGATGAAGCATGCTTTTATGCAGGGGCTTCTCATAATCCAGAAAAAAGACAACAATTTAAGGAACTCTATCATCCAGAAAAAATCTATGATGATTATATGAAGTTACTAGAAGATGAGAATGTAGATATTGTCTATATCGCATTGCCACATGCCTCTCATTACAAGTATGCATTAGAAGCAATGAAGCATCATAAAGCTGTTTTAGTAGAAAAACCAGCCACCTTGACAAGCAAAGAAATAAGAACACTCTGTGACTATTCAGAAAAGAATCATGTCTTCTTTATGGAAGCCATGAAATCCAGATTTATTCCAATGATCAATCAAGTTCATAAAGAAATAGATAAAGGTATTATTGGAGATATTGTTTCTATAGAAAACCATTTTCAATCCATTGTACCTTATGATGAGCATTCTTATATTTATGATCCAAAACAAGGTGGTGCTTTATATGATACAGGCATTTATAATATTGCGACTGTCTTAGATTTTGTGAAGAGTCCTGTCGTTTCTATTTCTAATGATGTGAAAGTAGAACATGGTGTAGATGTTCATGATTCGATTACTCTAGAATTTGAAAATGGTGTCAAAGCCTTTATGGAAGCTTCACTTGATGGACCAGTAAGAAAAGATATGATTATTACAGGTACTAAAGGGACTATCACACTAGATCCATTCTATCGTCCTACAAAAGCAGTTATTTCATTTAATGGTGAATCCTTCACAGGAGAAATCCCTTATGATATTGATGATTTCCATACTGAAATAGAAGCCTGTCATGAATCTATTGCGTACATTAAGGTAGAAAGTGATCGTATGAGTCATCAGGATAGTATTGATTGTATAGAACTTATGGAACGTATTGGAGAAACAATATGCAGGTCATAGGACTCACTGGTGGTATTGCGAGTGGGAAGAGTACAGTCAGTTATTATTTAATGACTCATGGCTATGAAGTGATTGATGCAGATGAAATCTCACGTCATGCATTAGAACCTGATACAAAAGCTTTTAAACAGGTTATTGAACACTTTCCTGTACTTGAAAACGAAAAAATCAACAGACAGAAGCTGGCAGATATTATCTTTAATAATCAGGATGAAAAGAACTATCTAGAAGGCATCCTACATCCCTATATTAGAAGCGTCATTGTACAAAAAATCAAACAATCTAAAAATAACCTTGTCTTTATTGATGTCCCATTGTTATTTGAAGCAGGGTGGGATGATCTATGTGATCATACAGTAGTCGTTAGCTGTGACAAAGAAACACAGATTCAAAGAGTCTTATCCCGTGACCATTGTACACGTACACAGGCATTAGATCGTATTAGAAACCAGATGTCTTTAGAAGATAAAGAAAAACGTGCGGATTATATCATTAGAAACAATACAAACTATTATGATTTAGAAAAAGAAATATTACGTGTCTTAAAGGAGGTGGAATAAGATGTTATATGCAACAGATGTCTATTTAAGTGAACGTTCATTACCACTTAGTAGTAATGACTGTGATATTCTCACTTATTTATATGCACCATTACTCAAGACACAGGCTTATAGCCTTTATATGTATTTGAATGTTGAATCTATGCGTATGCGTCATTTCCATCAGCCTTGTGCGATCAGTCGCTTGACTATGGCTTTAAATCTAGACTTGGAAGAATTAGACCAGGCAAGAAAGACTCTAGAAGGCTTAAGTTTACTTAAGTCCTACTATAAAGAATCAGAAGGGCAGGGGGTCTATATCTTTCACTTAATGACACCACTTTCTGTCAATGCCTTCTTTAGAAATCAGATACTTGCAGGTTTATTACAGAAGACAATCGGTATAGAAGAATATACTAAAACAAAGAATTACTTCCGTTCAGGACTAGAAAAGCTCACTGAATATGAGGAAGTCACATCATGCTTTGAAGATGTCTTCACAATTGATTTATCACAGAATAAACCATTACGACATGATTCAGGATATCAGGAAGAAGAAAGTGAACGTCCTGTTATTCACTATGATCTCACGCTCTTCTATGAAACATTGAAGGATTATCAGGTTCCTATGAAAATAGTGAATCGTAATGAAGATACAATTAAGCAGATTGCGACTCTTTATGCAATTGATCAATTATCTCTCGCCTTAATGGTTAAGGATGCGATTGTGGAAGGTAAGTTTAATCGTAAAGCTTTAGTAGAACAGGCTAAACGTTACTATAGTGCTGATTCAGCAAATTCACTTAAAGAGGTCTATCACACTCAGCCCATTCAGCATGCTTCACCACAAACTGATGATGATAACTTAAACAAGCACTTTAGATATCTAGAGACAATCTCACCTTATCAGCTATTAAAGAATAAGCAGGGAGGAAAAGAACCAGCCCTTCATGATCTCAATATTGCGGAATCATTGATGGCTTTAGGTCTTACTCCTGCAGTCACTAATATGTTGATAGAATATGTTTTAGGTAGAAGTAATGGACGACTAGACAAGAACTATTGTGAAACAATTGGTGCTTCATGGGTAAGAAAAGGGTTAAAGACAGCTCGTGATGCGTATCAGGAGGTTCATAATTCAAAACCTCAGCAAACAATAAAGAAGACAACAAAGAAACCTGAAAAGAAACAACAGAAAGTGACAGAACAAGATAAAGAAGAATTAAGAAGACTAATGGAAGAACTAGGAGGTGATCTATGATGATGAAAGCGGGTCAGATTCTTTCATTTGATAAAGAATTAGAGAATACAAGAAACCAAAGTCTACAAGAGTTAGTTAAAAGACAAGATATTAGAGAATTCGTAGAAAAGAATCATCTCACTCAAAAGGCTCTAGAAGATGCCTGGGTGGACTTACTTGCCTATGTGGATGATCATGAACCTTGTGTGCATTGTCATGGTATCAATGAATGTCCTAAGATGAATAAAGGTCAGCAGATTACTTTGAGCTATGATTCCTATGTGCATCGTGATGTGTGCAGCTGTATTTATGGTCTTGAAAAGCATGAAAATGATCAGCTTCTTTCTCGCTTCCATTACAACAACATGTCTACTAGACTTGCTCTTATTAGCCTAAAGGATATGAGTGCTGAAGCAATGAATAAAGAAAACTCAGGTACGATGCATTTAACTAAACAGTTGGTTGAATATGTCAATAAACCACAAACAAAAGGCTTCTTAGTATGTGGTGGACCCAATCGTACAAGAATTATGGCAGGTATGATGAATGCACTTGCGAGACGTGGCTATGAAGTAGGCTTATGTCATGTACCTACACTTATGGCAGATGTCAAAGCAAGCTTTAATTCAAATGAAGATACATCTTTAGTAGAACTTGTAAAAAACATCCCTTATTTACTTTTGGATAGTGTAGGGGAAGAAAATGTCACGAACTGGTCTAGAGATGAAGTTCTTGCAATGATTTTAGACTATCGTATTTTAAATGAATTGCCTACTTTCATGACTTCTGCATACAGTTTTGAAGACCTGGAAACGATTTACATGAGTAAATATAATGATAAACGTGAACAGTTAAGAGCAAAAAATATTGTTTCTAAAATGAAAGCGCTATGTTGTGAAATAATTATTGACTAAAAAAATTGATTGGAATAGAATTATTGATGGTAAGGAACGAACAACTATGCTAGAATGATTTTGAATATAATTCATAAGTTGAGAGGAGAAAAAAATGGTTAAGTGTATTGGTGTTTTAACTTCTGGGGGAGATGCTCCTGGAATGAACGCTGCAATTCGTGCAGTAGCTAGAACTTGTCTTAACAAGGGTATTGAAGTATATGGCGTTAGACTTGGCTATAAAGGTCTTCATGAAGGTAAGTTCATGAAATTCGATCGTCATAGTACTCGTAATATCATCAATAATGGTGGTACTATTTTAAAATCTGCTCGTTTCCCTGAATTCAAAGATCCTGAAATCAGAAAAGAAGCAATCGAACAGATGAAAAAAGTAGGTATGGAAGCATTAGTAGTCATCGGTGGTGATGGTTCATACAATGGTGCTTTAAAGCTTACAGAAATGGGAGTAAATTGTATTGGTCTTCCAGGAACAATTGACAATGATATTCCTGATACTGATTTCACAATTGGATTTGATACTGCATTAAATACAATTGTTGAAGCATTAGATAGATTAAGAGATACTTCTTCTTCACATCAGAGATGTACTATCCTTGAAGTAATGGGTAGAAGATGTGGTGACCTTGCAATTAATGCAGGTATCGCGGCTGGTGCTGAACTAGTAATCACTTCTGATACTGGTTATGATGAAGAAAAGATCATCGAAAGATTAAAACAGTCAAAAGCATCTGATAAGGACCATGCAATCGTGGTTATTACTGAACATATCACTGATGTCAATGAACTTGCAAAGAAAGTCGAAGCTGCAACAGGTTTCGAAACTCGTGCAAATGTCTTAGGTCATTTACAGCGTGGTGGTAGACCAACTGCAAGAGACCGTGTCTTAGCTAGCCGTATGGGTGTTAAGGCTGTAGAACTTCTTGAAGAAGGTAAAGGTGGACTTTGCGTAGGTGAAGTACATGGTCAGATTACTGCTTTCCCTATCACAGAAGTATTAAGTCATAAGCATGCAGCTGATTCTGGTATTTACGAAGATGCTCAGAAATTACGTTAATTTCTCAGTGTGTTTGTTAAATATATATAACGGAGTGTAAATTTATTTGGTTGATTAAGGAGTCTAAAATGGTTAAAGAAAAAATGAAAAAAACAAAAATTGTTTGTACTATTGGTCCTGCTTCACAGGATAAAGAAATGTTAAAGAAGCTTGTTAAAGCTGGTATGAACGTAATGCGTTGTAACTTCTCTCATGGTGACTATGAAGAACATGCTATGAAGATGGATACTTTAAGAGAAGTAAACAAGGAATTAGGTACTGATGTAGCTATCATGCTTGATACTAAAGGTCCTGAAATCCGTACTGGTGCTTTCGAAGGTGGATTCACTGAATTCAAGAAAGGTCAGGTTTCAGTAATCACTCCAGAAGAAATTGTTGGTTCTGCAGATCGTTTCACAATTTCTTATAAGGAATTATACAAAGATGTTAAGCCTGGTGCTTATATCTTAGTTAACGATGGTCAGGTTGCATTATTAGTTGACCACGTTGAAGGTAAGGATATCTATTGTGTAGCTGCTAACGATGGTAGAGTTAAGAACACTCGTGGTATCAACGTTCCAGGTACTAAGTTACAGTTCGAATTCTTATCAGAAAAAGATAAGAACGACTTAATCTTCGGTTGCAAACAGGATGTAAACTTCATCGCTGCTTCATTCGTAAGAAGAAAACAGGATGTATTAGATATTAAGAAATTAATTGCTGAAAACGGTAAGCCAGATATCAAAGTATTACCAAAGATCGAATGTGTTGAAGGTGTTGAAAACATCGATGAAATCATCGAAGTAGCTGATGGTATCATGGTTGCTCGTGGTGACTTAGGTGTAGAAGTACCTGCTGAAGATGTACCTCTAATCCAGAAGTCAATCATCAAGAAATGTAATGCTGCTGGTAAGATCGTTATTACTGCAACTCAGATGCTTGAATCTATGCAGGAAAACCCAAGACCAACAAGAGCTGAAGTATCTGACGTAGCTAACGCTATCTATGATGGTACTGATGCTATCATGTTATCTGGTGAATCTGCTCAGGGTAAATATCCTGAAGAAGCAGTATTAACTATGAACAAGATTGCTCATAAGATCGAAGAAAACTTAGACTATGCTTCAATCTTAAGAAGAGCTATCAGAACTGCTGATAATACAAACCCTTCAGAAGCTATCTGTATGTCAGTTGCTGAAATTGCTGCAAACTTCAACGTTTCAGCTATCATCGCATTCACTGAAACAGGTGCAACTGCAAAACGTATGTCACGTTATAGACCACATTGCCCAATCATCGCTCCAACTCCATCTGATGATACAGTTAAGAAATTAGCTCTTAACTGGGGTGTTAAGCCTGTACTTTGCAAATCTATGAAATCAAGAGAAGGTTTAATGGATCTTGCAATGGTTATCGCTAAGGAAAACGGAATTTCAGCTGGTGAACAGGTAATCGTAACTGGTGGTACTCCAGGTGTTTCTGGTTTAACAAGTTACTTAGAAATCGTTACAATCAAATAATTTTTGATAATTAGGAATAGGGTGACCTATTCCTTTTTTCTTTATTGACAATTAACTGAAGTGGTGTACAATAAAGGCACAAGCTACGAAACAGGATATGTCTTTAAGATAAAAGCTTACTAGAGAGGAAGAAATGGTGGAAACTTCCAAGATATTTACTTAAAGGTACTCCCTGTGATGCTGAACTCGAAAGAGATTCCGTTACTCGCGTTAAGAGATCAGAGGTTATGCATTGCATAACGAATAAAGGTGGTAACACGAGACTTCGTCCTTTGATGAGGTCTCTTTTTATTTATAGGAGGAGAATATGAGCGATTTTTTAAATGACAAAGATTTAAATACTTTAAATCATTCATGTGCACACGTATTAGCACAGGCAGTTAAACATCTTTATCCACAGGCTAAATTCTGGGTTGGTCCAGTAGTCGAAGAAGGATTCTATTATGATATCGATTTAGGTGATCAGACTATTTCTGATGATGACTTACCAAAGATTGAAAAAGAAATGAAGAAAATCTGTAAAGATGGTAAGAGAATCGTGAGACATGAAGTCTCTAAAGAAGAAGCTTTAGAAGAATTCAAGGATGATGAATATAAGCTAGACTTAATCAATGGTTTAGAAGATGGTACAATCACAACTTATTCACAGGGTGATTTCACTGACTTATGTCGTGGCCCACATGTAGAAACAGTTAAATTATGTAAGAACTTCAAGTTAATCAAACATTCAGGTGCTTATTGGAAAGGTGATAAGAACAACAAGGTTCTTCAGAGAATCTATGGTGTATGTTTCCCGACTAAAGAAGAATTAGAAGCACATCTTCAGTTATTAGAAGAAGCAAAGGAAAGAGACCACAGAAGACTTGGTAAAGAATTAGGTATCTTCATGTTTGCGGATATCGTAGGTAAAGGGTTACCAATGTGGTTACCAAATGGTTTTACTGTAAGACGTTTATTATCTGATTACATCATGAACAAAGAATTAGAATTAGGTTATGAACATGTTATGACACCTTCTCTTGGTAACGTTAAGTTATACAAGAAATCAGGACATTGGGCACATTATAAAGATGATATGTTCCCAGCTATGGAATTAGATGATGAAGCATATGTATTAAGACCTATGAACTGTCCACACCATATGGTTATGTATAAATCTACATTACATTCATATCGTGATCTTCCAGTTAGAATTGCGGAAATTGCGAACGATTTCCGTTTTGAAGCAAGTGGTGCTTTAACTGGTATCGAACGTGCAAGAGCCTTCACACAGAACGATTCACATATCTTCTGTCGTCCAGACCAGATTGCTCAGGAATTCAAGAATGTAGCACACTTAATCTTAGATGTATATAAAGACTTTGGTTTTAAAGATTATTCATTCCGTTTATCATTAAGAGATAAGAACAACAAAGAAAAGTATTTCGGTAATGATGAATTATGGGAAAAGAGTGAAAATGAATTACGTGAAGTATTAAAAGAAATGGATGTAGAATTCTATGAAGCAGAAGGCGAAGCAGCATTCTATGGTCCAAAACTTGACGTACAGGTAAAGAGTGCATTAGGACATGATGTTACTTTATCTACTATCCAGTTAGACTACCAGCTACCAGAAAGATTTGAATTAACTTATGTTGATGAAAATGGTGATAAGGTAAGACCGGTTGTTATTCATAGAGCAATCTTAGGTTCATTAGACCGTTTCGTTGCCTTCTTATTAGAAGAAACAAAAGGTAACCTTCCTCTATGGTTAGCACCTACTCAGGTTCAGGTTATTCCAGTTAAACTTGAATACCATGATGAATACGCAAAAGAAGTTGTGGCTAAGTTAAGAAAAGCACACTTCAGAGTAAATAACGATAATAGAGATGAAAAGCTTGGTTATCGTATCAGAGAAGCACAGTTAAAGAAGATCCCTTATCAGTTAGTACTTGGTGATAACGAAAGAGATAATGGTACTGTGACTTATCGTAAACATGGTGAAAAGAAACAGACTACAGTAACTTTTGAAGAATTCGTAGAATTATTAAATACAGAAGTAGAAAATAAAACTTTAAGCCACTAATACATTTGACTCCCTTCACTGGGAGTCTTTTTTTGTGAAAAGACAAAAATCCGTATGTTTTGTTTGCTTTCAAAGTGTTTTACCCCCTATAATAGACTATACAATAAAGGAGTGTTTTCGATGAAACGTAGAATAGAAGAAGTAAAGAAAATTGTTATTAAGGTAGGCTCAAGCTCACTTTGTGACAAAGATGGAAGAATCAACAAAGAAAAAATATTGATGTTAACATGGCAGATTGCCAAACTTAAAAGAGAAGGCTATATCGTTGTTTTAGTCTCTTCAGGAGCTATTGCAGCGGGTATGGGCGCATTAGGACTAGACAGTAAACCGAAAACACTACCGGAAAAACAGGCTTTAGCTGCGATTGGGCAGGCAAGACTAATGGAAATCTATGAAGAAATATTCCAGGTCTTTAATATGAAATGTTCTCAGATCTTATTAAATCATGATGACTTTGATGATCGTCATCGTTTAATGAACTTAAACCATACAATCAATGCACTACTCAATTATGGTGTTGTTCCTATTATTAATGAAAATGATGCTTTGGCAGTAGATGAAATCAAGGTTGGTGACAATGATACATTGGCTTCACTTATTGTTCCTCTAGTAGAAGCACAATTATTAATTCTCGTGAGTGATATTGATGGTCTTTATACAGGCAATCCTCATACTGACCCTGATGCTATGCTTATCCACTATGTAGATAAGATTGATGATACTATTTTGAGCTATGCAGGAGATGCAGTCAGTGGTCTAGGTACAGGTGGCATGGCGACTAAACTAAAAGCGGCTCAAATGGTCAATGCATTAGGTAGTCATATGTGTATTGTGAATGGACAGAAAGAAAACAGTATATTAAATGCTTTAGATAATGAAGGGACTTGGTTCAATGGCGCTTCTGGCACAAATATGAATGCAAGAAGACATTGGATTGCCTATCGTACTAAACCAAGAGGAACAATTATAGTTGATGCAGGATGTAGAAAAGCGATTGTTGATAAACATGTCAGTCTTTTACCTACAGGTATTAAAGATGTGGAAGGAAGATTCTTAGAGGGACAGGTTGTTGATATCAAGGACGAAGAGTTAAATACAATTGCGAAGGGTGTAGTCAATTATGCCAGTGATGAAATCAGACTGATCAAGGGACACCAGTCTTCTGAAATAGATGACATATTACATCGTCATGACTATGATGAAGTAGTACATGCAAATAACATGGTTGTATTGGAGGAAAGATAATGAATACATTATTAGAAACACAATTAAAGCGTGCAAAAGCAGCTGCACGTCTTTTAAAGAATATGCCTACTTGCACAAAGAATCAGGCACTAGATAAAATCGCCGACGCATTAATTGCACATAGTGATGAAATTCTAGAAGCCAACAAAAAAGATATGGCACATGCCAAGGAAGTCAATATGACAAAAGCAATGCAGGATAGACTCTTATTTACCTATGAGCGTATTGTAGGAGTGAGTGAAGGAGTCAAGAAGGTAGCTACATTACCTGATCCTATTGGTGAAGTGATGGAATCCTGGACAAGACCAAATGGTCTAAAGATTTCTAAGGTGAGAGTGCCTATTGGTGTATTTGGAATTATTTATGAAGCCCGTCCTAATGTGACTGTAGATATTGCCTCTCTTTGCTTAAAATCAGGCAATGCATGTGTTTTAAGAGGTGGCAAAGAAGCCATTCATACAAATAAGAAATTAGTAGAAATTATGAAGGATGCCACTAAAGACATCTTGCCAGAAGGGGTGATTGAACTGATTACAGAACTAGATCACGCCATCGTAGGAGAACTCATCCATGCCAATGAATATGTGGATGTTATTGTACCTAGAGGTGGTGCTGGACTCATTCAGTTTGTTGTTAAGAATGCAACAGTACCTGTTATTGAAACAGGCGCTGGTATCTGTCATCTTTATGTTGACAAGGATGCAGACCTTAATAAAGCATTAACTATTGCAGTCAATGCGAAGATCCAGAGACCTTCAGTATGTAATGCGATAGAAACAATACTTGTACATAAGGATGTGGCAGACAAGTTCTTACCTGAACTTAAAAAAGCCTTTGAAAAAGTAGAAATCAAAGGGGATGATGCAACATGTCAAATCATTAACTGTGAACATGTTACAGATGACAGTTATGCAACAGAGTATGATGACTATATTGTGAATATTAGAGTTGTTCACTCAGTAGAAGAAGCAATCAATCATATTTATACATATTCTACAAAGCATTCAGAATCCATTATTACTGAAAATGATGAAACAGCCGCATTATTCATGAACAGTTTAGATAGTGCCTGTGTTTATCATAATGCCTCTACAAGATTCTCAGATGGTGGAGAATTTGGCTTTGGGGCAGAACTGGGTATCAGTACACAGAAACTTCATGCCAGAGGCCCACTTGGTTTAAAAGAAATGTGTTCTTACCAATACAAAATTGAAGGAAATGGCCAGATTAGAGAGTAGTAAAAATTACTACTCTTTTTTATTGACAATAGTTAGCACCCTAACTATAATGTTTAGCATGCTAACTAATGATAAGGAGGTGTACTATGGATATGCAAGAGAATGTCAAAGTGATGATGGATAAGGTCGCAGTACTTAGAAAAGTAGTAGGAAAGTATATGATGCGTAACTTTAAGGATATGCCTTTAACAGGTGATCAATCACGCTTGTTATTTGTGATTAAAGAACATGGTCATTCTCAAAAAGAAGTGGCACAATGTCTTCATGTTTCTGATGCAACACTTTCAGTAAGAATCAAGCGTCTAGAAGAAGCAGGCTATATTATTCGTGAACAGAATCCTCAAGATAAACGTCATTCTACAGTGCGTTTAAGTAAATTGGGTGAAGAGTATTTAGAAACCTGTAAGGATAAGATGAGGCATATGGAAGAAGTGTGCAGCAGAGGACTCACAAAAGAAGATCATGATACCGTATTACATATGATTGATATGATTATTAAGAATATGGAAGATGAATTAATGGAGGAAGACGATGCTTAAACTAAAGAAATATTTTAAGAAATATTGGCTATTATTTGTATTAGCCATCGTTTGTATATTTGGACAGGCCTATACTGAATTAACACTTCCTGATTATATGTCAGATATCGTATCTAGCGGTATTCAGGCAGGAGGCTTCGATTCAGCTATATCTCCTGTATTAAGTGAAGAAACTTATAATCATTTATTATTATTTGTCTCTTCCAAAGATCAAAAAGTATTAGAAAATGTGTATAAGAAGACTCCTGCAAAGGATGTGGACAAGTCTTATTATAAGACATTCAAGAAAGCAAAGAATCAGACTTTATATATCTTAAAGAAAGATGCAGATGAAGAAAAACTCAATAAAGTATTAACTAAGCCCATGTTGATTGTTCATTCTATGAATAAGATGAAACCTGGTACAAAGCAGTATAAGTCATTTGAAACAAAGATTGATTCAGCCATTAATTCTGCTAAGGAAGGGTATCAAAAAGGCTTAGATGGCTATAATAAAGGTTTAGAACAGTATAATGCTGGCATGGATAAATACAATCAGGGTGTGAAGCAGTATGAACAGATGCAGACTGCTATTAAGCAGTATGATAGTGCATTAAACGCACTAAACACTCAGTTTGGTTCATATGAAAAAGCCAAAGAAATGCAGAACACTTTAACAGCACAATATAATGCATTACCTGAGGGTGAGGCAAAAACAAAGCTTCAGGCTCAATTAGCCGGTATTTCTCAGGCAGTCGCTGGTTATGAAAAACTCAATGCCTCAGCAGGTCAGATGGCGCAAATGAAGAGCCAGTCTTCAACAATCAAGAAACAGCTTGATCAGGCTAAAGAAAAAGTCGCTTCTGCAAAACCTCAATTAGATGAATCTAAGAAGAAACTAGATGATGCAAAAGCACAGATTGATGCCATGGAAACACATTTAAACAATGGAGATATTTATTATTTCATTGGTTCAATGAGTGAAGAAGAACGTAATAAGATGTTTGAAAGCGTTGATAAGCAGGTAAAGACTATGGGTGAATCTACAATGAAGATTGCAGCTGGTGAAGGTGTTAAAGCGGAATATAAGAAGCTTGGTGCGGATGTCAATAAAGTACAGAACCAGTATATTGCCCATAAAGGTATTCAGATGTTAGCTATTGCCTTACTTGGTGTTGTGGCTTCTATCTGTGTTGCATTCTTAGCATCTAGACTTGGTGCAGCAGTTGCAAGAGATTTACGTTTAGCTGTATTTAAGAAGGTTGAAAGCTTCTCTAATACTGAATTCAATAAGTTCTCTACAGCCTCTTTAATTACTCGTAGTACAAATGATATTGTTCAGATCCAGATGGTTCTTGTGATAATCGTAAGAATGTGTATGCTTGCTCCAATAAATGGTATTGGTGGTATTATGAAGGCTGTTAAGAACTCACCATCCATGACTTGGATGATCTTCTTAGTTGTCATCATTATCTTTGGAGTATTAGGTGTTACTTTCTCTATCGCAATGCCTAAATTCAAGATTATCCAGCAATTAATTGATAAGTTAAACTTAGCTATGAGAGAAAACCTTTCAGGTATTCTTGTCATTCGTGCATTTGGAAATGAAGAAGAATCTGAAAAACGTTTTGATCAGGCAAACAAGGATTTAACACATACAAACTTATTTGTTAATAGAGTGATGGTCTCATTAATGCCTATCATGATGTTTATCATGCAGGGTATGACTTTACTTATTATCTACTTTGGGGCAAAGCAAGTTGATTTAGGTAATATTGCGATTGGTGAAATGATGGCCTTCTTACAGTATGCCATGATTATCGTTATGAGTTTCTTGATGGTCGCAATGATTGCAGTTATGTTACCTCGTGCAAGTGTTGCTGCAAACCGTGTGGCAGAAGTATTAAATACTGAACCTACAATTAAAAATCCAGAACAGATCACTTCTTTTGATGAAGATAAGAAAGGTTTAATAGAATTCAAACATGTATCATTTAAGTATCCTGGTGCTGATGAACCAGTCTTAACTGATATTGACTTTACAGCCCGTCCTGGTCAAACAACAGCCTTTATTGGTTCAACAGGTTCAGGTAAATCAACACTTATTAACCTTATTCCTCGTTTCTATGATGTCACTGAAGGTGAAGTGATGGTAGATGGTGTGGATGTAAGACATGTTTCCATGCATGATTTAAGAGAACGCATTGGTGTAGTACCTCAGAAGGGATTATTATTCTCAGGTACAATTGAATCAAATATTAAATATGGTGCCCCTGATTTATCTGATGAAGAATTGGCTGAAGTGATTGATGTCGCGCAGGCAAAAGAATTCATTGAAACAAAACCATTGGGCGTTGAAGAACCTATTGCACAGGGTGGTACAAACGTATCAGGTGGACAGAAACAGCGTCTCGCAATTGCAAGAGCACTTGCAAAGAATCCTGAAATTCTTATTTTTGATGATAGCTTCTCAGCACTTGACTTCAAGACTGATGCCACACTTAGAAAACGTCTAGGAGAAATGACTGCAAAGACACATAATACTGTCTTAATCGTTGGACAGCGTATTGCATCTATCATGCATGCTGATCAGATCATCGTACTTGATGAAGGTAAGATTGTAGGAAAAGGCACACATGAAGAATTAATGAAAACATGTTCTGTCTATCAGGAAATTGCCTTATCTCAGTTATCAAAGGAGGAATTGGACAATGAATAAAAATCGTCGCGCTCCAATGGGTATGGGCAGAGGCCGTGGTAATAATGAAAAAGCTAAGGATTTAGGTGGTACATTAAAGAAGTTACTCGCATACTTAAAACCATATCATTTCAAGATTTGTATGGTTATGGTATTTGCGATATGTTCTACTATCTTTAATATTCTAGGTCCTAAAATTCTTGCGAAAGCAACAGATAAATTATCAGAAGGTATCATGGCGAAGGTAGCCAATACTGGTGGTATTGATTTTAATTATATCGTCAAGATATTATTGATTCTTGTCGTGTTATATGTAGCAAGTTCACTCTTCAGCTATATTATGGGTTGGATCATCTCTGGTGTTTCACAGGACGCAGCCTTCTCACTAAGAAAAGATATTTCTGAAAAGATGAACCGTTTACCACTTTCTTATTTTGATAAGCATACAAGTGGTGATATCCTCTCTCGTGTAACTAACGATATTGATACAATCGCTCAGTCACTTAACCAGTCTTTATCTACACTTATTTCTAACGTAGTCACTCTTGTTGGTATCTTTATTATGATGCTTACAATCAGCTGGCAGATGACTTTAATTGCAGTTGTAGTATTACCTGTATCAATGACCTTGATGCGTTTAGTTATGAAGCATTCACAGAAATACTTCATTCAGCAGCAGAACTCACTTGGTGATGTCAATGGTCATATTGAAGAAATGTATGGTGGACATCAGGTAGTCAAAGCGTTCAATGGCGAAGAAAAATCTGTAGAACAGTTTGAACAATACAATGAATCACTTTATACATCTGCATGGAAATCACAATTCTTTGGATCACTCATGATGCCTATCAGTAACT
Organism: Catenibacterium sp. UBA627; assembly: GCF_002299355.1. Lineage (NCBI taxonomy): Bacteria > Bacillati > Bacillota > Erysipelotrichia > Erysipelotrichales > Coprobacillaceae > Catenibacterium > Catenibacterium sp. UBA627. The sequence continues at coordinate 6,116 of NZ_DBPF01000099.1, read as the reverse complement.
TTATCGGTAATATCGGTTATGTAGGTGTTTGTATTATCGGTGGTATTCTAGCAGGCTCTAAAACAATTACTATTGGTGATATCCAGGCATTTATCCAGTATGTTAGACAGTTCAACCAGCCAATCTCACAGATTGCTCAGGCGGCTAACTTATTACAAAGTACGGGTGCAGCGGCAGAACGTGTCTTTGAATTCTTAGAGGAAGAAGAACTTACAGAAGACTCAGCCACTCTTACAACTGAAGAAGTACAGAATATGAAGGGTGCTGTCACTTTTGCGGATGTTCACTTTGGTTATAATCCAGATAAGATCATCATCAATGACTTCTCACTCCATGTTCATGCCGGTCAGAAGGTGGCCATTGTTGGTCCGACTGGTGCAGGTAAAACTACTATTATTAAGTTATTAATGCGTTTCTATGAACTCAATGGTGGTTCTATCATGATTGATGGTGAAGATATCACTCAAATGAAACGTAGTGATCTTCGTTCATTATTTGGTATGGTATTACAGGATACATGGTTATTTAATGGTACTATCATGGATAACTTGAAATATGGTCGATTAGATGCCACTGATGAAGAAGTCAAAAAAGCATGCATGAGTGCGCATGTTGACCACTTTATTCATACATTATCTGATGGCTATAACACTATGATCAATGAAGAATCTTCTAATATCAGTGCAGGTCAGAAGCAGTTATTGACTATTGCTCGTGCCTTCTTAAAGGATCCTAAGATTTTGATTCTTGATGAAGCAACATCCTCAGTTGATACAAGAACAGAAGTATTAATTCAGCAGGGGATGGATGAATTAATGAAGAATAGAACATCATTTGTTATTGCGCATCGTCTTTCTACTATTAGAGATGCAGATACAATCATCGTTATGCGTGATGGTGATATTGTAGAAATCGGTAATCATGAAGGATTACTTAAAGAAAATGGTTTCTATGCAACACTTTATCGTTCACAATTTGAAAATGGACAGTAAAAAGACTTGATAGTCACTTGACTATCAAGTCTTTTTTGTATAAGATACAAAAAATATTTTGAAAGGAGGAGAACATGTCATGATATTAAGACAAGCAGTTATAGGTGATATAGAAGCTATCTCTCATATAGAGTCTCTATGTTTTCCTAAAGCTGAAGCAGCGACTTATGAGCAGTTTAAAGAACGCTTTAATGCCTTCTCAGAGAACTTTCTTGTATTAGAAGATAAAGATGTTATTGGCTTTATTAATGGGAATACATCGAATATTAAAGGCTTACCAGATGCATTCTATGAAGATGCTTCATTACATGATCCGAGTGGTGATTATATGACAGTCTTTGGCTTAGATGTACATCCTGATTATCAGCATCAAGGCTTAGCACATATGCTTATGAATGGTTATATCACTCTTGCGAAGGAGCGAAATAAAAAAGGAATCTTCCTTACTTGTAAAGATCACTTGATTGGCTTTTATGAAAGTTTTGGCTATAAGCATCTTGGTGTCTCTTCTTCTACTCATGGAGAAGCAAAATGGAATGATATGTATCTGGAGGTATGAATGTAGAAGTGATTAATGTAGGGACTGAACTTCTTCTTGGTGAAATCATCAACACAGAAGCTCCGGTACTCTTTAAGATGTGTAAGGAATTAGGATTTGATATTTATCATCAGACGACTGTGGGTGATAATCCACAACGTTTATTAGAATGTCTCGATATTGCGTTTAAAAGAGGGGCTGATTGTGTCATCACTACTGCAGGACTTGGTCCAACGCAGGATGATTTGACTAAGGAACTCTCAGCAGAATATCTAGGACTAGAACTTGTCTATAACGAAGAAGAAGCCCGTAAGGTGGATGAAAAATGTCGCTTTGTGACAGGACTCGATGTTGTTTCTGACAACAACTTCAAACAGGCTTATTTCCCAGAAAATGCTTATATATTAGAGAATGATTTAGGAACAGCCAATGGCTGTGTGATGAGCAAGGATGGTAAGATGATCATCAACCTTCCTGGTCCACCTAAGGAATTCAATTATGTCTTAGAACATTCTTTAAAACCTTATCTAGAACAATATCGCCAGGAACAGATCTTTACATTAGATTATCTTGTAATGGGTATTGGGGAAAGTATGATTGATGAAAAACTGACAGAAACTCAATATAAACAAACAGATGTCACTCTTGCGATGTATGCAGGAGAAGGCTATGTGAGAGTACGCATAGCGACTAAAGCTAAAACAAAAGAAGAAGCTTATCAACATATGACCCCAATGAGGAATGAGATAGAAACACTATTAAAAGGCTATCTGATTCCAGGAGGTTCTATAGAAAAAGCCCTCAAAGACATCATGGTCCCTATTCAATTCATAGGGGATATAGATGTTCCCACATGGTTTAAGCCTTATGTAAAAAAGGATGCTGACTTAGTTATTTATTCTAAGGTGGAGCATGTCTCTTTAGGTGATCAGGTCACTATCCATGTGAATAACGATAAAGGATTTACAGATGGGATGCTGAAGGATTATCATCTTTCAATGAATCGTTTGACAAGCAAACTACAGCTTTATCTTTATCGTTATTTAAAAAACAGTTTACCCCTATAGTGGATAAACTGTTTGAATCGCTTCTATGACATGAAGAAAGATGTCATGAAGATTAGAAATATCAACAAGCACATCTCCACACTCTAATGAGTGATTTGCATCACGATAGAGAATAAGTGGAATATGTGCTTCATCACATGCACATTGAATGAGATTCGTCTTGGCCCATGGGTCATTTGTGCCATGGAAGGCAATACCATTTAAGCTATACTTGAAAGTCGCAGCAAGTGGTGTGAAATAAATAGAATACGCATTCACATGATGTTCTTCATTGAAACGTGCACTAATGGCAGTACCAATACTTTTTGATACAAATAGGATTTCATCATAAGTAGAAAATGGAATATCTTTAAGAATTTCTTCAGTCTGCGCATAACCAATATCTTCAGCCTGCTTAATTAATTCATCTTTATCTTTTATATGAGGAAAGTGTTTATAGTTCACTTCAATGATCTCATAGCCATAGGCTGATAAACATTTTTTAGAGTAGTAGAGGAGTGGTTTATCACAATGATAACCAATTCCAGGAAATAGAACTGCTAGTTTTTTCATCAAATCACCTCGTGTGATTTGATTATAGCACTTATTCACATAATTTCATTGATTTAACGAGAGTTTTATGTTTTACATAATGTTTTTTATCCTCTATAATATAGTTGTATTTTAATGAAAGAAAGGATGAACATAAATGGCAGGAGTCGTTGTTGTTGGAAGCCAGTGGGGCGACGAAGGAAAAGGAAAGGTTACAGATTATCTTGCACAGCAGGCAGATCTAGTAGTGAGATATTCTGGAGGTAATAATGCAGGTCATACTATTAAATTTAATGGCCAGAAATTTGCCTTAAGACTTATTCCTAGCGGAATCTTTACAACTGGTGAAGTTGTATTAGGCAACGGAATGGTTATCAATCCTAAAGCTTTACTTGAAGAAATGAAGTATTTAAATGATGCAGGTATCAAGACTGATAAGATGCACATCTCAGATCGTGCACATGTCACTTTACCTTATCATATTGAAATTGACAAATTAGAAGAAGAAATGCGTGGTGCTGCAAGTATCGGTACAACTAAGAAAGGTATTGGACCTACTTATGTAGATAAATATGACCGTATCGGTATTCGTATTGGTGAATTCATTAATGAACCATTATTCAAGAAGAGACTTGAAGAAACATTAGCATTCAAGAAGAAACAGTATCCTGGATTACAGTGTACTGCAGAAGAAATCTTTGAAGAATATAAGGAATATGCTAAAGTAATCAAACCTATGGTTTGTGATACTGGTATCTTTTTAGATGAAGCATTCCAGGCAAAGAAGAAAATCTTATTTGAAGGTGCTCAGGGTACTATGCTTGATATTGATTATGGTACTTATCCATATGTAACAAGTTCTAACCCAGGTGCTAATGGCGTACCATCTGGTGCAAGCATTGGTCCTCTTTATTTAACAGATGTAGTAGGTGTTATTAAGGCTTATACTACTCGTGTTGGTTCTGGTGCTTTCCCTACTGAAATTGAAGGTGAATTAGCTGATTATATCAGAACTGCAGGTAATGAATTTGGTACAGTAACTAAGAGACCTAGAAGAATCGGCTGGTTCGATGCAGTTGTCGTTAACCAGTCAAGAAGAATGGCTTCATTAACTGGATGTTCATTAATGTTGTTAGATGTATTAACTGGTTTAGATACTATTAAGATTTGTACTGCTTACATGTTAGATGGTAAAGAAATCCATGGTTTACCTTCTACTATTGAAGAATTAGAAAGAGTAGAACCAGTTTATGTAGAATTACCAGGCTGGAAGGAAGATATCACAAATGTCACTTCATTTGAAGAACTTCCTGTCAATGCTCAGAACTATATCAAGAAGATTGAAGAACTTATTCACTGCCCAGTGATAATGTTCTCGGTTGGACCTGATCGTACTCAGACAATTGTGCTTAAGGATGTATTTTAATAAATAAATAGTAAAGGAGAACTTATGAAGAGAGAATTAGTACTGGTTATTGATTTTGGTGGCCAATACAATCAGCTCGTAGCGCGAAGAGTTCGTGAAAGCAACGTATATTGTGAAATCTATTCATATAAGGTTGCTATGCAGAAAATCAAAGAACTCAACCCTAAAGGAATCATCTTAACTGGTGGTCCTAATAGCTGCTATGAAGAAGGAGCTGCAACATGCGAAAAAGAACTTTTTGAATGTGGTGTTCCTGTACTTGGCTTATGTTATGGTGCTCAGCTAATGCAGTATGTATTAGGTGGAAATGTAGAAGCTGCACCTACTAGAGAATATGGAAAGACTGAAATCGTTGTTGATACAACTTCACCACTATTCTCAAATGTATCTGAAAAGACAGTATGCTGGATGAGTCATAATGACTATATTTCAGCTTTAGCTCCTGGGTTCAAATCTGTAGCACATTCTGATGAATGCCCAGTTGCAGCATGTGAAAACAGAGAAAAGAACCTTTATGGTATTCAGTTCCATCCAGAAGTATTACATACGGCAGAAGGTAAGAAGATGTTAAGAAACTTCGTAATCGATGTATGTGGATGTTCTGGTGACTGGAAGATGGATTCTTTCGTAGAAGAATCTATTAAAGCAATCAGAGAAAAAGTTGGCGATGGTAAAGTGTTATGTGCTTTATCTGGAGGTGTTGACTCTTCTGTTGCAGCAGTCTTATTATCTAAGGCTATCGGAAATCAGTTAACTTGTGTATTTGTAGACCACGGTTTACTTCGTAAAAACGAAGGTGATGAAGTTGAAGCTGTATTTGGTAAAGATGGCAGTTATGACTTAAACTTCATCAGAGTGAATGCACAGGAAAGATATTATTCTAAGCTTAAGGGTGTAACTGAACCTGAAAGCAAGAGAAAAATCATCGGTGAAGAATTCATCAGAGTCTTTGAAGAAGAATCAAAGAAGATTGGTGCCGTTGATTTCTTAGTACAAGGCACTATTTATCCAGATGTTGTAGAAAGCGGTCTTGGAGGAGAATCTGCAGTGATCAAGTCTCACCATAATGTTGGTGGATTACCTGATTGTGTAGATTTCAAAGAAATCATTGAACCATTAAGAGACTTATTCAAGGATGAAGTAAGAAAAGTTGGTCTTGAACTTGGTATTCCAGAATATTTAGTATTCAGACAGCCATTCCCAGGACCAGGTCTTGGTATTAGAATCATTGGTGAAGTTACTGCAGAAAAGGTACGTATGGTACAGGATGCAGATGCGATTTATAGAGAAGAAATTGCGAATGCTGGATTAGATCGTTCTATCGGTCAGTATTTTGCAGCATTAACTAACATGCAGTCAGTAGGTGTTATGGGTGATGAAAGAACTTATGACTATGCTGTTGCATTAAGAGCAGTTAATACTGTTGATTTCATGACTGCAGAAGCAGCTGAAATCCCTTATGAAGTATTAAATAAGACTATGAATAGAATCATCAATGAAGTACGTGGTGTGAATAGAGTAATGTATGATATTACATCTAAGCCACCTGGAACTATTGAGTT
>NZ_DBPF01000156.1:11180-20584 GCF_002299355.1 Catenibacterium sp. UBA627 | reverse complement strand
CAGCAGGTGATTACAGCCCATCATTGGTTATCTGTTCCTGAATTCACTGATCTTATCTCTATTTCACAGATGACTCCTGGTCCTATCGCAATCAATTCAGCAACTTTCGTCGGTATCAAGATTGCTGGTATTCCTGGCGCAATATGTGCCACTATAGGTTGTGTATTACCGTCATGTATTATTGTCGGTATCATCAGTTATTTCTATCTCAAATATCGACATATGGATAAATTACAGAGTGTCTTAAAGATGTTAAGACCTGCCGTTGTCGCATTAATTGCGACTGCAGGTGTCTCTATTCTCACCACTGCTTTCTTTGGTGAAAGCTTCAATACATTTAAAATCCATCTTGTCGTGATATTTGGTATATGTGTTATATTACTTACTAAGTATAAATGTGATCCTATTCTTGTCATGCTTCTTGCAGGAGTTATGAATACAATTTATTACCTTATTTAAAAAAACGACCGCGAGGTCGTTTTCTTATTTCATCAATTCCTGTGTATGTACTAATTGTGCATAAGCACCATTATTTTCTAATAATTCATGATGCGTTCCTAGTTCAATGATTCTTCCTTCATCAATAACCGCAATACGATCTGCATTCTTGACTGTCGATAAACGATGCGCAATCACAATAGTAGTACGTCCCTGTGATAACTTATCAAATGTTTCCTGAATCTTTGCTTCAGTGACACTATCTAATGCACTTGTGGCTTCATCTAGAATAAGTACTGGTGGATTCTTTAAGAATATTCTTGCGATAGAAATACGCTGTTTCTGTCCACCTGATAATAAGACACCGCGTTCTCCTACATTAGTTTCAAAGCCATCAGGCATTTCCATGATATCATCATAGATTTCCGCTAGTTTAGCTGCTTCAATAATATCTTCCATTGTCGCATCTAATTTACCATAACGGATATTTTCCGCAATACTATCCGCAAATAAGAAGACATCCTGAGAAACAACACCAATGTTGTTGTGCAATGATGTTTGAGTCACATCTCTGACATCCTGACCATCTACTAAGATAGCCCCTTTTGTGACATCATAGAATCTAGGAATCAACTGAGATAAAGTTGTTTTACCTCCTCCTGAAGATCCTACTAACGCAAGTGTTTCACCTGGATGAATATGTAAATCAATATCTGTTAAGATATTTCTATCTTCTTCATACGCAAAGCTGACATGATCAATATCAATCTGTCCAGATACATGTGTGAGTTCTTTTGCATCCGAACGATCTTCTAATTGAGGTTTTGTATTAAGTAGTTCTACAAAACGATGGAGACCTGCAGTTCCATTCGCAAATAATTCCGCAAAGTTAGATAATTTACGCACTGGATTCACAAATGTGGATACATATAAGCTAAAGGTAATGAGATCAATTGTATCCATCTGCCCCTGCATAATAAGGGCTCCACCTACCGCAATAACGATCAGTGATAATGTACACATAAAGAATTCCATAATCGCATTAAAGCGACCCATAGCTTTATGGAACTGTTTCTTAGATGTTTTATATGTATCATTGGATGTATTGAACTTCTGTTGTTCAATTGTTTCATTCGCAAAGGCCTTGGCTGTTTTCATACCAGTGAGTCCTGATTCGATATCAGTATTGATGACTGCAACCTTCTGTTTAACACGAATTGAAGCTTCACTCATAGAATGACGTGATTTCCATACAACAAGTATGAAAACAGGTATCATAATCGCAATAACCAAAGCTAAACGCCATTCAATTGTGAACATGATAATAATAGAACCAATAATAGTCACAGTAGAGATAAATAAGTCTTCTGGTCCATGATGAGCTAGTTCAGTGATATCAAATAAATCAGTCGTTAAACGGCTCATTAATTGTCCAATACGATTATTATCAAAATAACCATAGCTTAATGACTGCATATGTTCAAATAAGTCTTTACGCATATCTGCTTCTACAAGAATACCAAACGTATGCCCATAATAACAAATTATATAAGTAAAGAATGAACGAACTAAATAAGCAAATAAGAAGATGATCATAACCATCCAGAATGTCTTATAGATACTATTTGGTAGTAATGTATACATACACCATCTAGAGACAAATGGAAAAGCGAGATCAATTAAAGAAATCATTAACGCACATGCAAGGTCTAAAAAGAATAGACGACGATGTGGTTTAAAGTAAGATATAAATGTTTGAAAATCCGTTTTTTGTTTCATAGTGATCCTCCCTCGGATTATTATGCCATATTTCAAGATTAAAGTAACTCATAATGTTTCAAAGCTTTATAGATTCCTTCATTATCTACTGTATCAGTAATATAAGTTGCTTTTTCTTTTAAGACATCTACACCATTTCCCATCGCTATGCGTTGTCCTACTTCTCTAAACATGGCTTGATCATTATAGCCATCACCAAATGCATAGGCATCCTCTTTAGTGAGTGAGAAATAATCAATAATATGCTTGATTGCATGTCCTTTATCAAAAACAAGAGTAGAAGTATCACATGAACCACTACCACCATGATCATTAATCACACATTCTCCTTTAAAGGCTTCTATCATCGCATCTCTCTTTTCTAACGTATCATAGAAGAAGTCACATGTATAATAAGTTCCTTCTTCATTTTTAATATGTTCTTCACCATATTCTTTCTTTACATGTGTGAGTACATCTCCTTCTAGATGATAAGGACTAGAGAATGTATCAGAGACAAAGAGTCCTCCACAGCCTAGATTATCTAGTTTCTTTTTTAGTTCTTCTACTTCAACAGGTATAAAAGGCACACCATGAAGTTTTTCACCCCTATAACTGATATAACGCCCGTTGCATGAAATAATACCTGAAACCAGTTTTCCAAAAAGATTCTCTGCATAATAAGGTGCACGTCCTGTGCAGATAAATGTATCATACCCCTTCTCTTTCAATGCTTCTAACGCTTTCTTATTAGATTCTGGAATATGTCCATGAATAGCCAATGTACCATCGATATCAAAAAATAATACTTTTCTCATCATATAGTCCTCCCTTGTATCTATTCTATCAAAAAAATCAGAAGAGATTAATGTCCCTTCTGATTTCTATATGCATAATATTTTAATTGTGTCTTCACTTTATGACTGATACATACAAATCCAAGTGAACACAAAGTCACAAGTATATCTCTCATCATATGTATACCTCCTAGTTAGTACATACTAACTATATACAATTTAAGAGAAATATGCAAATGATTTATCTTGTATAGATTGTGCAGTCTGAGATATGTGTCTCTTCTTCTTTTAAATGATAGATAATCTGACTCACTACATAATAACCATTATTCACAAAGATTTCGATGATACCTTCATCATAATAGATTTCTAAATCACACTGACCATTTAATACAGGTGTTTTATGAATATTGTATAGTTCATCATTATTCACAGATACAGCTGTACGATCTACGACTAGCTGATCATCAACATAAGAAATCTTAACACCACCTAATGTGATTGTTTCATTATCTTCAAGAGTAGTTTTCATTAAGAAAGGTGCATCAAAGTCAATAGTCTCTGTTGTATGCACAAATGTATTCTTAATTAATGGATGTACATCCTGATAGACATGTCCGTCCTTATAAGAAAGATGACGTGGCATTGTGAATAAACCAATCCATTCTTCACCTTCTAAGACTTCCTTCATTCTCATCCATCCGAGAATAGTACGTTTATTGTTTTCATCTAAGAATGTCTGAGGGGCATAGAAATCAAAGCCATAGTCAATAAACATAAGGTCTCCTGCCTTAGACATTGTACATGTTTCTTCATCAAAGTTAACTGGCATAATAGCTGCATTACTATTAGGACGTGGATAACCATCTAAATTTTCAGGTGAGAAGACTAAGAAGTACTGTCCATCTAATTCAAATAAATCTGGACATTCCCACATGTTTCCAATTGAAGAATCGATGAATCTATTCTTATAAGTAAATGTCATTCCATCTTCACTTTCATAGAATAATACTTCTCCATCAAAATCATCCCCATTTGGAACCTTACTTCCTAGGATCATATAAACATGACCATTCTTACCTAACCAGACTTTTGGATCTCTTGTATGCTGATCATGTCCTAAAGAAGGATCAGTAATCACATCGACAACCTTATATTTTGCGTCTTTATTATTGAAGTGATATCCATCATCACTAATAAGTAATGCCTGTGATGCAATTAAGTCATCCTTAATAAGTGGCTTATGGATATATTCAGGGTTTTCAATACGATACTTGATGGCTGTGTAATAAAGGTACATCTTGCCATTGTAGTTTAATGCGGAACCTGAGAAGATTCCGTTTCTGTCATAATCCTTAGAAGGATATAAAGCGATTGGAAGATGCTTAAATGTCTGGAAATCCTTAGTGACTGCATGTCCCCAATGCATTGTGCCCCATGATGTATCATATGGAAAATGCTGGTAGAAGATATGATATTCTCCATTAAAATAAGTCAGGCCATTTGGATCATTGATCCAGTTTCTAGGTGCTGTAAAGTGTAATTCTGGTCTCATTATTGTATTCCTCCATCTCACTATTCATTATACTGATATCGGTCACATATTCAATCATAAAAAGAAGTACACGATGTACTTCTCAGTAATTATACTTTTTTAATTCGCAGTTTTTTATGCCAAAGGCAGAAAACTCATCATTAGTCATATCATGAAAATAAGATTCAATAATACGTGAAATACCATTATGGGCAACTAAAAGATAAACATGCTGATCATCCTTCTTCACATCATCTAATAAGCTATAGATACGATGCGCAAGATGCAACATTGTTTCTCCTCCTTCAAAAGAGTTCACAAAACATTTCTTTGCCTGTTTGAATTCTTCTCCATCTCTAGGTGTCGATTCATATTTTCCAAAGTTCTGTTCCTTAAGTCTTAGCTCTTCTCTTGCTGGTATACCTGTTACTTCAGATATATGTAAGGCAGTATCCTTTGCACGGCTTAGGGGTGAATAGAGAATTTGATCTATATGGATATGATGTTCCTTAATATAATGTCCAAGCTCTATAGCCTGCTTATGTCCTAAATCTGTTAAGGCAATGTCCGTTGCCCCACATATCTTATTTTCTACATTCCAGATTGTCTGACCATGGCGTGTAAAATAGAAATGCCCCATTATTTTAAAGCCTCATCAAATACACGTTTGAAGTTTGCCTTGATTGAATCATAATCATCCTGGATTGTACATTCAAAGCACTTCTCTTTTCCAATAAATAAAGAAGGAACTGCATAATAATCATAATTTTCAGCTAAAGCGACATTTTCACTTTCTTCAATTTTTTCTATATCCAATGATTGATATGCTTTATTTTCTGTCATAAGTTCATCCATCGCTTTTTTTGCCTTCTGACAAAATGGACATTCTTCTAAATAAAACATTGTGATCTTTTTCATATATATCCCTCACTTTCTTACCTCTATTATTCTCTTTTTTATGCCATTTATCAACATATTTGATTTAAATGTAAGTGCTTGTTCTATTAGTTTTAATTTCAAACTAGTATATTTGTTATACAATTATGGCTTTTTTGTCATATTTATTGCCGATATATTTGATTTTTTTCAACAAGGGTCTATAATGCAAGTCAAGGAATAGTTTGATATTCCAAGTAGTGGAAAGGAGAATGATATGAAATCTAATGTTTCAAATCTAGTCAGAGACGCATTAATGTTAGGAGTACTGATCTGTTTATCACAGATTTCTGTGGCATTGCCTACAGCAGTTCCTATCACATTGCAGACCCTGGCCATCTATCTCATTGCGTGTCTTATGACACCAAACCATGCATTCTATACAGTGCTTTGTTATTTGATTATGGGAGCGATTGGTCTTCCAGTATTTAGTCATTTTAGTAGTGGTATGGGTGCTCTTATAGGTCCAACAGGAGGCTTCTTATTCAGTTTTCCTATTATGGCATTAGTGATGAGTACTATTATTACTCATGACCGTTCAGCTAAGGGCCATATTCTTGCCATGATTATTGGAACAGCTATTACTTATGGACTTGGAAGTATTTACTTCATGTATACAATGAAAGCAGCACTTCTAAGTACATTAATGACTTGTGTATTACCATTCTTACTTGGTGATGCATTAAAGATTGCAGTGAGCTGCATGATCGCATTTAAATTAGAAAAGATTGTATTAAAAAAGACAGTATTGTCATAAGGAGGATATAAACATGACAACATTTGATAAGGTAAAAGATATTATTGTAGATTCACTTAGCTGTGATGAAGAACAGGTGACATTAGAAGCATCTTTAAAGGATGATCTTGATGCTGATTCATTAGATGCCGTTGAATTAATTATGGCTGTAGAAGATGAATTTGATGTACAGATTCCTGATGAAGAAGCCAACAAGATGGCTACTGTAAAGGACATTGTTGATTACTTAGAAGTAAATGCTTATTTTTTAAAATAAATAGTTTGAATTTCAAAGAAAGAAGGTTTTCTATGGATTTAGTCAGAGAGTTGATGGAAGCTTTTGAAAAAGCTGATATCGATAAGATGAAAATTGAAATGGAAGGCGTGAAACTTGAACTTGAAAAGAGTCAACAGGTGCAGGTAACTGCACCTGTCACTGTATCTAGTGAAAGTGCGCCTGTTGTTGTACAAGAAGTAAAGGAAGAAAAACCAGTTATTAGTGGTACAGAAGTAAAGGCCCCTCTAGTAGGAGTTTATTATTCTTCTCCTTCCCCAGATGATCAGCCTTTTGTCAAGGAAGGGTCAAAAGTCACTAAGGGACAGACATTATGTATTATTGAAGCCATGAAGGTCATGAATGAAATCAAAGCACCTGTAGATGGTACTGTCCGTTCTCTATTAGTGAAGGATGAAGATTTAGTCAGCTTTGATCAGACTTTAATGATCATCGAGGAATAGTATGTTTAAGAAGATTTTAATTGCGAATCGTGGAGAAATCGCTGTTCGTATTATTCGTGCATGTAAAGAGATGGATATTTTAACGGTAGCCATTTATTCTACGGCTGATCAGAATGCATTACATGTACAGTTAGCGGATGAAGCAGTATGTGTGGGTGGTCCCAAGAGTGCTGATAGTTATTTAAATAAGGAAGCGATTATTACTGCAGCTGTTGAGACAGGATGCCAGGCGATTCATCCAGGTTTTGGTTTTTTATCTGAAAATAGTGATTTTGCAAAACTTGTAGAAACATGTGGACTGAAGTTTATTGGTCCTAAGGGTGATGTTATTGATGCATTAGGTAATAAGTCCAAGGCAAGAGAAATGATGATTGAAGCGGGGGTTCCTGTCGTTCCAGGATCGAATGGTTCAGTCAATACATATGAAGAATTAAAAGAAGTTGTCAATGAGATTGGTTATCCTGTGCTTATTAAAGCGAGTGCTGGTGGTGGAGGACGTGGTATGCGTAAGGCCTTTAGTGAAGATGAACTAGAGAATGCCTTTATGACTGCCAAGGCAGAAGCCAAAGCATGCTTTGGTGATGATGATATGTATGTAGAAAAGCTTGTATTGAATCCAAAGCATATTGAGTTCCAGATTTTAGCGGATGAGCATGGCAATGTGATTCATTTAGGCGAGAGAGACTGTTCTATTCAAAGACGTAATCAGAAAATGATAGAAGAAGCACCATGTAAGGCACTTGATGCATCTCTACGTTTAAAAATGGGTGAATCTGCAGTCAAAGCTGCACAGGGTGCTGGTTATACCAATGCCGGAACTGTTGAGTTTGTTTTAGATGAACACAACAACTATTACTTTATTGAGATGAATACGCGTATTCAGGTTGAACATCCTATTACTGAAATGGTCACTGGTATTGATCTCATTAAGCAGCAGATTCGTATTGCATCAGGTTTACCTTTAAGCTTTAAACAGGAAGATATTACTTTACAGGGTCATTCTATTGAATGTCGTATTAATGCGGAAGATCCCTTCCATAACTTTAGACCATGTCCTGGTCAGGTGAACTTCATGCATTTACCTGGAGGACCAGGTGTTAGAGTGGATACGATGTTATATACAGGTTATACGCTCCCTACTCAATATGATTCAATGGTCGCAAAAGTGATTGTCCATGCCCCTACTCGATTAGAAGCAATCAAGCGTATGAGACGTGCTTTAAGTGAACTTGTGATTGAAGGTATTACGACTAACCAGACATTACAGTTCTATATCCTACATCAGCCTGATTATATTAAAGGACATTTTAATACAAGCTTTATTGAAACACATTTAGATGAGATGGTGAGTGAAAATGGATAGTATCTGGAAGAAAAGAAAACAACAGTTACAGGACTTTCGTCGTTATTTAAACAAAGACAACAAAGTCAAGAAACAGGAAGTGCCTGATGGGTTATATCAGGCGTGTCCTAATTGTAATAGTACAATTCGTACACTTGATTTAAAGAATCATTTACAGGTATGTCCACAGTGTGGTCATCACCTCTTTATTGATGCGTATGCACGTCTAGACGCGTTATTTGATTCAGGCAAGTATAAGGAATACTACACGTCTATGAAATCAGGAAATCCATTAGGATTCCCTGGTTACGAAGAAAAGTTAGAGAAGTATGAATATAAGACAGGGTTACATGATGGTGTTGTTGTCGCAGGTGGTCGTATTGATCATATGCGTACGATTGTCGTTGTGATGGATCATCGTTTTATGATGGCTTCTATGGGTAGTGTAGCTGGTGAAAAGATTACACGTGCAATTGAAATGGCAACAAGAAAGAAATTACCTTTAATTATTTTTACATCAAGTGGTGGTGCAAGAATGCAGGAAGGCATCTTCTCTTTAATGCAGATGGGTAAGACATGTGCTGCATTAAAACGTCATTTAGATGCTGGACTTCTTTATATTTCTTATTTAACACACCCTACAACAGGTGGTGTCACTGCATCATTCGCAATGCTTGGTGATATTAATATTGCAGAACCAGAAGCTTTAGTCGGTTTTGCAGGACCTAGAGTTATTGAAAGTACTATGAAGACAAAGCTACCTGCTGGATTCCAGCGTGCTGAATTCTTAGAGGATCATGGCTTTGTAGATATGATTGTGGAACGTGAGAAGATGCGTGACACATTGGCTTTATTATTACGTATGCATGCATAAGGAGGAATTATGTCTTTAAAGGAAAAGGAAGAAAAGATTGCGGAGCTAGAAAAGAAACTTGCAGTCATTAAGAATGATAGAGAAATAGATTCCAGTAAGATTGAAGAAACAATCAACGATTATAAGAAAGAGACATATTCACATCTTTGTGCATATGATCGTGTTTATCTTGCAAGAAAGCCTGAACGTTCTCATATACATGAGTTTATTGATCATGTGTTTGATGAGTTTATAGAAATGCGTGGTGATCG
>NZ_DBPF01000156.1:0-11034 GCF_002299355.1 Catenibacterium sp. UBA627 | reverse complement strand
ATGCGTTTAATGAAACAGGCAGAGAAGTTCCATCGTCCTATTATTACTTTTATTGATACTCCGGGTGCTTATCCTGGTATTAGTTCTGAAGAGAATGGTATTGGTGAAGCGATTGGTCAGAGTCTGATGATTATGAGTGATTTAAAGGTTCCTATTATTGTGATTATTACTGGTGAAGGGGGAAGCGGTGGTGCTTTAGCCCTAAGTATCGGTGATCACTTAGCTATGTTAGAGAATGCGGTTTATTCTGTTTTGTCTCCTGAAGGTTTTGCCTCTATTCTTTGGAAGGATGTGAAGGGAGAACGTATTGAGGAAGCATGTGAAGTGATGAAGATGACAGCAGAAGATTTATATCATTATGGGATTATTGATGAAATCATCAAGGAACCTCTAGGTGGTATGACAACAAATCCTGTAGGTGTATATAGAAATATACGTAAGGTGATTAGAGAACAGTTAGATATTCTCGTCCCAATGGATGTCAATATTTTAATACGTAAAAGATATAACAGATATCGTAAGATTGGAGAATGGAAAAATGGATAAAGGTATTTCTATCATCGATACAGGATATTATGTACCTGAGAATGTACTGACTAATGATGATCTATCAAAGCTAGTTGATACGAGTGATGAATGGATTTATCCCCGCACTGGTATCAAGAAACGTCATATATGTAAAGATGAAACACTTATAGATATGGCATATAAGGCATCTTTAAAGGCATTAAACAACATCAACAAAGAAGATATTGGAATCATTATTGTAGCAACAATGTCTTCTCCCTATAATACCCCTTCTATTGCCTGTCTCTTACAGGAACGTTTAGGTTTAAATAATAATGTTTTTGCGTTTGATTTAAACGGGGCATGTAGTGGGTTTGTCTATGCATTATCAGTAGCACGTTCATTACTTTATACAAGTGATAAGCGTTATGCCTTAATTATTGGTGCTGAACAGCTTTCAAATCTCATTGATTGGAAAGATCGCACAACATGCATCTTGTTTGGTGATGGGGCTGGTGCTGTTGTCGTAGAGAAAGAAAATAAATTATTTTGTGATTATCAAGGATCAGAAGGCAATGAAGAAGTGCTTTATGGTTTAAAAAATGATTATTTACATATGGAAGGTAAAGAAGTCTTTAAGTTTGCGACAAGGGTTCTTCCTATGTGTATAGAGAAAGTATTAGAGAAAGCATCACTTACTAAAGATGATATTGATTACTTTGTGGTGCATCAGGCGAATGAAAGAATTATTCGTCATGTTTATAAGAAAATGAAAGTAACATCCGATAAGTTTTATCTGAATGTCGATGAATATGGCAATACATCTGCTGCAAGTATTCCTCTTGTACTTGGAGAGATGAATGAAAAGAAGTTATTAAAAAGAGGTATGAAGATACTCTGTGTTGGTTTTGGTGCAGGACTGACTTATGGTGCCAATCTGATAGAGTGGTAAGGAGAAGACTATGTGGTTAAATGAAACATTAAAGATTAAATACCCTCTTATTCAGGGTGGTATGGCTAATATTGCGACAGGTGCTTTTGCGGCAGCTGTGTCTAATGCAGGTGGTTTAGGACTTATTGCAGGAGGTGGTATGTCTCCTGAGATGTTAAGAGAGAATATCCGTGAAGCAAAGAAACTTACGGATAAACCTTTTGGTGTTAATTTGATGTTATTACATCCTCAAGCAGGAGAAATGGCAGATATTGTGGTGGAAGAAAAGGTCCCTGTTGTCACAACAGGTGCTGGTAATCCAGGTATTTATATTAAGAAATGGAAGGAGGCAGGTATTATTGTGATGCCTGTAGTCCCTAGTGTTGCCCTTGCAAGACGTATGGAAAAAGCAGGTGTGGATGCTGTTATTGCGGAAGGTACTGAATCTGGTGGTCATGTGGGAGAATTGACTACTATGGCTTTAGTACCACAGGTAAAGGCTGCAGTGAATATTCCTGTGATTGTTGCAGGTGGGATTGCGAGTGGTAAACAGCTTCTTGCGGCAGTGGCACTAGGTGCTGATGGTGTACAGGTTGGTACTATTCTTCTTGCGAGTACAGAATGTCCTATTCACCAGAACTATAAGAATGCGATTATTAAGGCAAAGGATACTGATACAACAGTGACTGGACGTATTGCCGGAACTCCTGTACGTATCTTAAAGAATAAGATGGCACGTACTTATATTAAGAAAGAAAAAGAAGGGGCCGAAATGATGGAACTAGAAAAGTATACATTAGGGTCTTTAAAGCGTGCTGTATTTGAAGGTGATGTAGAGACTGGTTCTTTAATGAGTGGTCAGGTTGCTGGTATGGTGCATGAAGAAAGAAGCCTTAAAGACATCATTGAAGGTTTATTTAAAGAATATGAAGAAGAAAAGAAGCGCGTGATGGAGGTTCATCTATGAAGATAGGATCACATACTTTATCCCTCCCTTTAATTCAGGGAGGAATGGGTGTTGGTGTTTCTCTAAGTTCTTTAGCGGGAAATGTGGCTAAGAAAGGGGCAATGGGTGTTATTTCAACAGCCCAGATTGGTTTTAAAAAGCCTACTTTTCTTAAAGATACAAAGAAAGCGAATCTAGAAGCGATTGATGAAGAAATCAAACGTGCTAAAGAGATTTCAAATAATAACGGTATGGTGGCAGTCAATGTCATGGTTGCCTTAAGTGATTATGAACAGCATGTGAGACAAGCTGTAAAAAGTGGTGTAGATGCAATCATTTCTGGAGCCGGTCTTCCTTTAAAACTTCCTGAATATGTGGATGAAAAGACAGCGATTGCGCCTATTGTATCTTCTGGTAAGGCAGCACGTTTGATATTAAACAAGTGGAAACGTCAGTATGATCGTACAGCTGACTTTATTGTGATTGAAGGATATAAAGCTGGTGGACATCTTGGATTTAAGAAAGATGAACTATTAGAGAATACATGTGCTTCTTTAAAGGATATTCTAAAAGATGTTAAGGAAGTTGTGAAAGGCTTTGAAGAGTTATTTAATCATGCGATTCCTGTGTTTGTCGCAGGTGGTATTTATACCAATGATGATATTAAAGAGATGTTAGAAGCAGGTGCAGATGGTGTTCAGATGGGTACACGTTTTATTGGTACTTATGAATGTGATGCTTCAATGGAGTATAAGAATTATTTTATTAATGGCAAGAAGGAAGATATCAAGATTGTACAGTCTCCTGTAGGTATGCCAGGACGTGCTTTTATGACGCCTTTTATGGAAAAGACACATCCTATTAAAAGATGTTTTAGATGTATTGCGAGCTGTAATATGAAGTCTATTCCTTATTGTATTACTCAGGCTCTAATTAATGCGGTGAATGGTGATTGTGAGAATGGTCTTGTATTTACTGGTACGAATGGATATCGCATTGACAAGCTTGTACATGTAAGTGATCTGATTGATGAATTAATGGAGGGTATTGTATGAAACTCGGTTTTATCTATGCAGGACAAGGAACACAATATGTAGGTATGGGACAGTCTTTTTATGAAAATGATGAAGACTGTAAGAACCTATTAGATAATGTGAAATTAGATTTTGATTTAAAGGATATCATGTTTAATAGTGAAGAAAAGACTATTAGTACTACACGTTTTACTCAGCCAGCGATGGTAGCCGTTGCGAATATGGCTACTCTTCTTTTAAAGAAGAATGGGATTACACCTGATTATGTATGTGGTTTATCTTTAGGTGAATACAGTGCCTTAAGTGCTTCTGGTGTATTTGATCCTGAAACCGCAATTCAGGTTGTAAGAGAAAGAGGTCTCGCAATGGAAAAGGCCGCTGAAGGTGTTGAGAGTGCCATGATGGCTATTCTTGGACTTGAACGTGAGCCATTACTTGATATATGTGCTGGCTGTGATGGGTATGTTTCTATTGCGAACTATAACTGTCCTGGACAGTTAGTTATTGCAGGAGAAAAGAAAGCAGTAGAAGAAGCAGGTCAGAAGGCATTGGATCATGGTGCAAGAAGAGCTGTACCTTTAAATACAAGTGGTCCTTTCCATACAAAATTATTAAAGGATGCAAGTACAAGACTTCATGAAGTATTTAAAGATGTTACATTCCATGAAATGAATGTCCCTGTGATTTTCAATTGTACTGGTAAGGAATTAGAAGATTGCAGCGTGCAGGAGATGTTAGAGAAACAGGTCATGAGTCCTGTCTATTTTGAAGATAGTATTCGTACGATGATCAATAATGGTGTGGATACAATTATAGAGATTGGACCTGGTAAGGTATTAAGCGGTTTTGTCCGTAAGATTGATAGAAAAATCAAGACATATCAGGTAGAAGATATGGCTTCTTTACAGAAGTGTGTGGAGGCATTCAATGAAACTAAGTAATAAGGTAGCCCTTGTCACTGGGGGTTTAAAAGGTATTGGACGTGCAACAGTGATGGAACTTGCAACTCAAGGTGCAGATATTGCATTAAATTATCGTGCAAGTGAAAAGAATAAAGTGTTAGCTGAAGAATTAGTGAAAGAACTTAAAGATCTTGGTAGAGATGTATTATGTGTTGAAGGTGATATTTCTCATGAAGAGGATGTAGAAAACATCTTCAAGAGTATTAAGAAGTATTTTGGACATCTTGATATTCTTGTGAATAATGCAGGTATTACGAGAGACCAGTTAATTTTAAGAATGAAGACCGAAGATTTTGATGCCGTTATTAATACAAATCTTAAGGGAACTTACTTATGTATGAAGCAGGCAAGCCGTTTAATGATGAAACAGAAGTCTGGTCATATTATTTCTTTATCTTCTGTCGTAGGTGTGATAGGTAATGCCGGACAGGTCAACTATGCAGCAAGTAAAGCAGGTGTCATTGGCATGACAATGTCTCTTGCAAGAGAATTAGGTCCTAGAGGTGTGACTGTGAATGCAGTGGCTCCTGGATTTATTGAAACTGATATGACAGAAGTATTAAGTGATGAGGTAAAAGAAGGTTTAAAGGCATCTATTCCTTTAGGAACACTTGGACATGTAGAGGATGTCGCAAAGACAATCGCATTCTTAGCAAGTGATGATGCAAAGTATATTACAGGACAGACCATTCATGTAGATGGTGGAATGGCTATGTAAGGAGGAGCTTATGACAAAACGTAGAGTAGTAGTAACAGGTATAGGAACTATTAATCCTATTGGACATAATGTAGAAGAAACATGGAAGTCTATTGAAGAAGGTAAGTGCGGTATTGCACCTATTTCTTTATTTGATACAAAAGGTATGAAGGTCACTCTTGCTGGTGAAGTCAAAGACTTTGATGTGACAAAGTATATTGATAAGAAAGAAGCAAAGAAGATGGACCGCTTTATTCAGATGGGGATGATTGCATCTCACGAAGCAATGCTTGATAGTGGTCTTGATATCAACAACATTGATTCTCATCGTTTTGGAGTGATTGTATCAAGCGGTATTGGTGGTTTAGGTTCTATTGAAAAGAACTATCAGACAGGAGAAAAGAGAGGTTTTGATAGAGTGTCTCCTTTCTTTATTCCTATGACTATTTCTAACTTAGCAGCGGGTCATATTGCGATTGCTTATCATGCACAAGGGTTATGTACCTGTCCAGTGACTGCCTGTGCAGGTGGTACAAATGCGATTGGTGATGCATTTAGAAATATTCGTGATGGATATCAGGATGTCATGATTGCTGGTGGATGTGAAGCTTCAGTAACTCCTTTAGGTATTGGTGGATTTACTTCTATGAAGGCTTTAAGTGATGCCACTGATCCTGATCGTGCTTCTATTCCTTTTGATAAAGAAAGAAATGGATTTGTCATGGGTGAAGGAGCTGGTATTCTTATTCTTGAAGAATTAGAACATGCCTTAAAAAGAGGCGCACATATCTATGGTGAAATGACTGGTTATGGTGTAAGCTGTGATGCCCATCATATTACTGCTCCACTTCCTAATGGTGAAGGTGGTGCCTATGCCATGCAGAATGCATTAGATGATGCAGGTATCAGTTATGATGTGATTGATTATATTAATGCGCATGGTACTTCTACTCATTTAAATGATTTATGTGAAACTGAAGCGATTAAATCAGTATTTAAGGAACATGCATATAAACTTGCAGTAAGTTCTACTAAAGGTCATACAGGACATTGTTTAGGGGCTGCAGGGGGTATTGAAGCAGTACTATCAGTATTAGCCTTAGAGCATGACTTTATTCCTCCTACTTTGAATTATCAGGTAAAGGATGAAGAATGTGATTTAAATGTAGTACCAAATATTGGTGTTAAGAAAGATCTTCATTATGTGATGAGTAATTCATTAGGTTTTGGTGGACATAATGCAAGTATTATATTCAAGGAGTATGACAATGGAACTAAATAGTAATGAAATTGCGAAGATTAATCCTCATCGTTATCCATTTGCGCTTGTAGATCGTATTACTGATTATAAGCCAGGAGAGTATGCGAAGGGTATTAAGTGTGTGAGTGTGAATGAAATGCAGTTTATGGGGCATTTCCCTGAGCATCATGTGATGCCAGGTGTATTGATTGTAGAAGCTTTAGCACAGACTGGATGTATTGCGATATTAAGCCAGGAAGAACATCAGGGTAAGATTGTCTTCTTTGCAGGAATCAATAAATGTAAGTTTAAAGGACAGGTCATTCCTGGAGATGTGATGGAATTAGAATGCACACTCACAAGAATGAGAGATAAGATNNGGTATTGGTGAAGCAAAAGCAACAGTCAATGGTAAAACTGTTGTACAGGCTGAACTCACTTTTGCGATTGGTGAATAATGAAATATATAGAATTTGAAGAAATTGATTCTACTAATACGTATATTCATGATCATTATCAAGAATTAGATGATGATACAATTGTCCGTGCACATTATCAAACTCATGGCCGAGGACGTTCTAATCATATCTGGGAGGCAGATAAGAATGAACAGCTTCTCTTTAGTTATTATATGAAACAGAACGTGGATCCTTTAAAGGTATCTGCCATTATGGCTTATGCGATTGTAACAGTTCTAAGAATGAAACAGATCAATGCATTCATTAAGTGGCCCAATGATATATATGTAAATAATCAGAAGATTGCAGGTATTCTTGTAGAGACGATTTATGAGAATACTTTACAGGGTATTATTATTGGGATAGGTTTAAATATAAGTAAGGGTTCTTACTATTCTCTATCTGATGTGATAGATCATCCTATTGATAAAGAAAAGCTGATGTTGAATATTATTGATACATTTAAGAATATGCTTCATATGCCTTTTGCATCTTTATTAGATGGCATGAATCGTCATTCTTATTTAAGAGGTAAGACAATTCCCTATAAAGAATATGGTTTAGTGAAATTCTTATATCTAGATGAAAATTGTCATCTTGTGATAGAGGATGAAAACAAGAAAAAACATACAATTCTCTTAAATGAATTATCATTAGGTCGTATATAATTAATCTTCTCAAATATGTGATAAAATTGTAGAATAGAGTCAAGGAGTGGAATTATGGACGCAAAAAAGAATAATTTAATGGATTCTATTAATACAGTTTTTAAACTCGCCATTAAAGTACAGGAAGATTATATTAAATATAGTCCTTTTCCTGAGTTATCAATGAATGAAATGCATATTATAGAGGCTGTAAGTAAGCAGCAGTTTCCTACTATGACAAATGTTGCAAAGACATTGAAGGTAACTATAGGAACATTAACGACTAATGTAAAGACTATTGTGAATAAAGGTTTTCTTACAAGAGAACGTTCTTCGGCAGATCATCGTGTCACATATCTACGTATTACTGATAAAGGATATCAGGCATTAGAGGTTCATAATCAGTTTCATAGGGATTTATCTGAACTTTATAGTCAGCATATTCCTGATGAAATGATTGGCTGGGTATATGATACAATAGAGAACGTCATAGAAGACTTAAAAGAATACCAGAAAAAACTTAATAAATAATATAAACCCCTATAGAAGGTGTGATTCTTCTATAGGGGTTTTTTACACTTATTTTCTTAAACCATAGCACTGATGTAAAAGAGAAATTAATTCATCCTTATTTGTTGCTTATACACCAATAGCTTTAAAGTACTCTTTAAACTTAGCAATTCCATTGACCATTAATTTGTCAGATACTTTTAACTCAGTTTATTTCATTTTAACTTTGTGAATGTTAATATGCAAGTTTTTAAGTTGAATAAAAAATCCTCCAGATGATATATCTAGAGGATATTCATAAGATATGACCACCTTCAAGTAATAGATATATTACTCGAAGAAGCAAAATAAATAAAATAAGTATAAACCACGCTTTGAATTCTTTCATGCCCTTAACCTCTTAAAGAAGATTATACCAGGCAGTTATGGAATTGTTGTGTATTTATCAGTATTTTTAAATATTGTAGCCATGATCCATAGGCCCACTTCCCTGACCTAAATCTAACATAGCACCTATTGCACCAGAAAGATATGTTTTAGCAAGTCTGACTGATTCTTCTAGTGTATAGCCCTTCGCTAAGTTAGATGCAATCGCACTTGATAAAGTACATCCCGTACCATGTGTATTACTGTTGACTATTCTATTTCCTTTAAACCAAGTACCCTTTTCACCATTGTATAAGTAGTCATTGGCGTCATTTAATTGATGTCCACCTTTGACTAATACAGCACAATGATATGTATCATAGATCTTCTTAGCCGCTATTTCCATATCTTCTACAGTCTTCACTTCCATATCAGTAAGTACTTCTGTTTCTGGAATATTAGGAGTAATCACTTCTGCGATAGGAAGTAATTCTTCCTTTAATGTAGAGATAGCTTCATCACTAATAAGCTTTGCACCACTTGTAGCCACCATGACTGGATCTACCACAATATGCTTCGCATCATAATGTTTCAACATTTCTACAATAGTATGAATCAGTGCTTTAGAAGACACCATACCAATCTTAACAGCTTCTGGATAGATATCATCAAATACAGCACGAATCTGGCTTTCTAAGAACTCTGGAGTCACATCCATAATATCTGTCACACCCGTTGTATTCTGGGCTGTGAGAGCTGTAATAGCGCTCATACCAAATACTTTATTGGCAAGCATTGTCTTTAAGTCTGCTTGTATTCCTGCCCCACCACTTGAGTCACTACCGGCAATAGTTAAACATGTATGCATTGTTTCATAAAGTGCATCTACACGCTTCTTTAAATCAATAGTTGCCTGTTTGATATGCTTCTGACCAAATAAAGCACTAATAACCGCAATACCATCAATACCTGTATCTTTAAGTAATAAGCAATTATCATAACTGATTCCACCAATCGCAACCATTGGTAGATCCACTGTTTCAGTCATTTCTTTTAAACGCTTGATACCTAATACTTCTGCATCATCTTTAGAAGATGTAGGGAAAATAGCCCCTACACCTAAATAGTCTGCACCTTGTTCTTTCGCAATTCTTGCTTCTTCTATAGTATGTGCACTTACACCAATGATCTTATCTGGTCCAAGTATTTCTCTTGCCTTTATGCACGCCATATCATCCTGACCTACATGAACACCATCCGCATCTATTTCCTTAGCAAGCATGACATTATCATTAATAATAAATGGTACATCAAATAAACGACATAGTTCTTTAATATTCTTTGCTTCTTCATAGAAAGAGGCTTCATCCAGGTCTTTTTCTCTTAGCTGAAGACAAGTAGCACCACCCATTAAAACATCTCTTACTTGCTCATAGAGAGTCTGTTCTCCTGTCCAATGGCGATCAGTGACAGCATAGAGTCTTAACATGTCATTATTGAACTTCATATTTACCACTCTTTTCTAATTCTTCATCAGTCATATTGAATAATGCATCAATTAAATAAGTACGAAGTGTTGCATTACCTTCACCTTCTTTTAATTTAGATGCACCAATTTCACCTGCAATCCCCATGGCCATAACAGCAGCCGCTGCACTATCTACACTATTTTCTACTGTTAAGAAACAGCCTAAGATACCTGATAACATACATCCAGTACCAGTAATAGCACTCATTTCCTTACATCCATTATTGATCATATAGCACTTATTACCATCAGTGACATAATCTACAGGACCAGTCACAATAATAATAGTATTCAATTCTTTTGCGAATGCTTTGATATCATCAATGAGATCATGTGAGTTCTTCTGATCTTCTGCAGATGCATCAACACCTTTAGTATGGCCTGAACCAGCCATTAAAGTCTTGATTTCTGAAATATTCCCTTTGATGGCATCAAAATGAATCTGAGCGAGTAGATCCTTACATGTATTAGTACGTAAATCAGTAGCTCCTGCACCTACTGGATCTAATACAGTAATATGCTGACATGCATTAGATGCTTTACCTGCTTCAAACATAGAAGCAATCTTAACCTGATTGAGAGTACCAATATTAATATTTAATGCATTACTGATAGAAGTCATCTGAGCCACTTCTGTAATCTCATCTGACATAATAGGACTGCCACCAATAGCTAAAATCGCATTGGCAACATCATTCACTGTTACATAGTTTGTAATGTTGTGTACTAATGGTTTTACTTTTCTTAACTTCTTAATGTAATTCATATTCTTTTCCTCCATAAAAAAGAGCACGCTGAAAGAGGGTGCTCATAAATTCCTACGTTGGCATTATCCAAATCAGGTTTCATGGTCAAGACTTATGTCTACTCTCAGCAAATTAGCTCCCATTTCAATTATAATAATATGGTAAAACAATCAGTTACAAAATACAAGTGATTTCATAATTGAGGATAACATAGTGTATCATCTTTGTGACATTATATGTTTACGTATTGTGTATATCTTATTATAGTATTATAATAGATTACGCATTCTGTTATAGCTTCCCAAATATCTGAGATATCTCTATTAATGAGCTTCCCCTCATTAAACATCTCTTCTATAACAGGATGCAATCTACCAGTAATGGTAGATTTTTTTATTTTAAGGCATAAAAAAAACACCGAATATATCGGTGTCTGCATTCAGAATGGTGCGGGTGACAGGA
>NZ_DBPF01000084.1:9195-12373 GCF_002299355.1 Catenibacterium sp. UBA627 | reverse complement strand
AGGTGGGATGTGTTTTGGATACTCATGTTTATTCTGCTCATGTTGCTCGTTCTATCATCGACCATTGCGATATTCGAGGCTACAACCCTGACAGAATTCATATCAAAGATATTTTCTTCAAGTTTATTTTACTATTTACAGTGTCATCTTTTTCTTATAATAATCCATATCCGTTAATGATGAATAGTTATCTTTATCACTTGCATCTTTATCATTCATCTTATTCATCAGTAAAAACAAAGGAACTATTAATATAAAAATTGTCAATCCCATAAAATATGAACTAGTAATAAAAAGATACTTAGGATTTACTGTAATTCCAACGTTACCCGAAAATACAAGTACAAGTTGCATTCCTACGAAATAAACAACAAATAAATTTACTATCCAGGATATTTATATTTTTTTCTTATCCATGCATCTTCTTCCCACAAACTAAATTTACCTTGTAAATAAAAAATGAAAGAACTATTCTAAATTCTTCCATCTTATTAAAATATTGATATATTTTAACGTTGATAAAACATGAATTATGTCACACTCGATAAACTATACAAACATTTTGTCGAGTGACTCGATATTTTATTGTTCAGTCTCTTGAAAAATAAATGTAGATGCTATACTCAACTCATAAGGAGCTAACTATATAAAAATCAAGTGTTTTTCCTTATTGATGGGAAGATAACCAAGTTCATCAATAATCATTATCTTGAATTTAGTAAAATGTCGAAACCTGTCTTCCAATCTGTTCTCACTGTTTGCTTTCTTCAACTGGTAGATAAGATCATGACATTTGATGAAATAAGTACTGTTTCTACGCTTTGTAGCAACGATACCTATACTTACTGTCAAATGTGATTTACTAATAATTGATGAATGGTTACTAGTGAACACTCAAAACATTGAACAACAAGATATTCTGTTCTCAATTGGATGTAGCAGGATGGCACTCTCAATTAGGTGGTGCAGCATGAGCTGATGCTTTGCGAGATAGAATTACACCAAAATCTCGCATAATCAAAATTGATGGTGATAAATCGATGCGTTCAAGATAAAATCATTAGTCCAAGACCATATCCTTTTCTCTGATAGTCAGGATGAATGGTAAACGGACCAAATGATAAAATTTCTTTTTCCGTACCATCATCGGTAATCAGTCTTGCTTTTACATATATAATGTGACCAATAATTTTCCCATCCTCTTCTCAAACAAAATCTAATTCAAGGATATACTCTTCGCTTTTTCTTATCTGATGACAAGATAGTGTTCGTTACATCTTGGCACAGATCAATCCCAAAATGTCTTTTTTATTAATTCTTCTTCTGTTCTATGATCTTTTGGTTTTTATTTCATATCGAGATTTTTGTCTCCTTCTTCGATTTTAAGTTTTTATCTTATGTTTCTTCACTAGCAATTTTTTTTGATTGGCACCTGAATTTCTGTAAGCCATTCACTTTCATCCTCTTTGTTCCAAACACCATCTATATAACTTTCACGAATCGCCCCTACAATCTCATATCCATTCTCTTCCACATATTTTAGCACACTTTCATAAGATGTAGCCAAAGTGTTATATGACCCCTTATGAAATACAGATGCTACCAGGAGTTTCGGCATCATTTTAAAGTGAAGCTCACCGATATCATCCTTACATTCTGTCACTGATTCGCATAATTCCACCAGAATATTTTCCTCTTTATAACTCGGTTCCAAATAGTTCGTAAAGCAATATTCTGGGAGAGCGCAAATGCATCCTACCTGTTCCATAAGTTCTCCCATTTGAGGCATTTTATCAAATAGATTATCATAGGAATCAAGTCTTGTCTTCATATAGGCAACAATACACTCCGGTACCTCCTTGATTAAGACTGGTGTTAACAAACAAGATTTCTTTTTTGCTAGATATCCATCTAAAACAGCCACCTGTTTCGTAAGTTCAGCAATTCTTGAAAGAAGTTCTGATTTCTTTTTTAGCAATAATTCTTCTTCATCTTCGCCATTATTGATGCGTACAATTTCTTCCAAGGTAAAACCAGCCTGTTTTAATGCTGATATTTGGTGCATTGTAGCCATTTGATTTAGTTTATAATAACGATATCCAGTTTCAGCATCAATATAAGCCGGCAGCAAAAGCCCCTGTTCCTCATAGAAACGAAGAGCTTTCACTGTCACACGATTCATTGCAGCAAACATCCCAATCTTATATAACGAACCACTATCTACTTCTCCACACATTTCATGTTCTCCATACATTTTCATCAAATCACTCCCATCGGAATGTTTTTACAGCAACACTTGTACAGATTACTGCAATCACAAGTATAATAATCACCGATGTCAGTATATCATCAAAACAGCCAATAGACACCTTTTTTAATGTATCAATTCCAATTCCCAGTGGCATCCATTTGATTAAAGCACGAACTCCAGCCGGAAATACTTCTGCCGGAATCGTTGCTCCTGAAAATAACAACATCGGAAAATACAAAAGGCTTGTTGCAACATTCATAGATTTTGTTGTACGACATAGGCTTGCCACCAAAAGTCCAATTGAAAACATAGAAACCATCGTAAGTAACCATATCCCTATAAAAGCAAAGACATTTCCACTCATTCGATATCCAAAAAGAACTGCAACTATCGTTAATAAAATCGTAGAAACGATTGCAATCATACTGCTAGAAAGAATATCACAAGTAAGTAATCTCACAGGCGAGCATGGACTACAATACATTCTTCGAAGAATTCCTTGATTTCTAAGTTCTACAATTGTGATTGGAATACTCATAAAGGCAGTACAGCATATTCCCACGGTAGATAATGATACAAATGCGCTTTGTAAAAATGTTAATCCAGAATCGGCCGCTTCCTTATGACCGCTTATCATGGTAATCAATGCAAATACTACCACTGGCATCAATAATCCAAACAGAATAACATCCGGTGAACGAAAGTATATCCTCTGTTCTATTTTATACATTGTCAAAAATCTTTTCATAACAAATCCTCCTCACCCATAAAATAAAGATATGCTTCTTCCAAATTAGTCTTTCTTGAAGCATTTACAATTTCAGCAATGGTACCTTCTATTACCTTTTCCCCTGACTTAATAATGCATACATGGTCACAAAGTGCCTGTGCCTCCTCCATATAATGTGTGGTCAAAAAGATAGTAAG
>NZ_DBPF01000084.1:0-9134 GCF_002299355.1 Catenibacterium sp. UBA627 | reverse complement strand
ACATCCAAACCTGTTGTTAATTCATCCAAAAATACAATCTCTGGATTCCCAATCAATGCCAGGACAACAGAAAGCTTCTGTTTTTCTCCACCAGACAGTTTATTGATATAACTCTTTTTCAAATCAGACAATCCAAACGAATCCAATAACACTTTGTAATCTGATGGCTTTTGATACAAAGAAGCATACTCCATGCAGGCTTCTTCCACCGTCATCATATTCTGATACTCGGTATGTTGAAGTTGAACCCCAACTTTTTCAAATACCTTTTTTCTGTGTTTTGCTGCATCCATTCCAAGTATCGTTGCCTTTCCCAAATCTGGACATTTCAGTCCCAAAAGCAAATCAATCGTAGTACTTTTTCCTGCCCCATTATGACCAAGTAGCGCAAACACCTCACCCTTGTTCACTTCGAAAGAAAGGTCATTTATTACTTTTCTTCCTAAAAATGATTTTGTGAGATTTTTCACTTGAATACATTGTTCATTCATAAAAAATCCTCCTTGTTATCTTTACAAGAAGGATTCTATCATCTCCCCTAAAGGGGAGAGTCAATAGTCTATTTATTCTTTCTACTTGTATCTACACCATACAGTATAGTTATATGTAGCATATATAAGTTTCATACCTTTTCATCCTTTTGTTTTTATTACAGATAAGCCGGTTATAATTATGTGTCCTAGAATTATCCCTTAGAACGTGAAGCACACATTTCATCATGAATTGAATTGGGTGATAGTGTTTTAATGATTGCAGATCGTATCGGTGATACAGTTGAAACAACACTAAAAACATATAGTCATCTTTATTCTGACAAACAAGTACAACTTTTTAATAAACTTGAAGAAATGAATAATAGTACCATTTTAGTACCAATTAATAATCAACATAAAGTAAATCGTTTATTTAACGTTTTATCTGGCATAAAATCGTTAAAATAAATTGAAAAAATATATTTTTAGGGCTATTTTTATTTATCGTATACAATTGTTAATTAAGTTTAAAGAATCTTTCACGTATAAATCACGTATAAACTCATGTTTTATAAGCCATTTTCACGTAAAATCAACCAAACATGGCCTTGTTTTTTGATGTGCTAAACAGATGGTATTTTACTGATATAAATTTCTACTAATATTCATTAACTTAAAACAGCTTTAATCTTTCGATTAAGTTTCTCTATTAATAGAGGGTCAATCTCACTAAGAAATTCTTTAAATTCTCGTTGAGATTTTGCTCTTATTTCTTTCAACATTTTTGAATCTGCTATTTTTCTGTGTGCTTCACTTGCAGGATAGCCACCTCCAAAAGGTTCAGAAAATAAAGTTTTTAATGTCATTTCTAAGTTTTCCTCACCTATGTATGTATACTGTTCACCTAGTGGTAAAGATATAGCATTACCATTATTTATTTGAGCAAACAAATAAGCATCTTTAGGTGTTGATGCATAACCACACAATACGCCAGGCATACTATTACAAGCAAGCATCATACCTTGACCAGAAGAACACCCAGTAACAACGAAGTCAACGACATTCTCATCAATTAACATGCCTATTAAAATTGATATTTCTATATATGAATATTTTTCTTCGTCATCCAAAAAGCATCCAAAGTTAATAACATCAGCATCTTTTGCATATTTTTTAGTATAACTATATAGCATATTATTTTTAGATATCTGTGAACTTGCTTGTACAACTGCTATCTTCATTATCTTTACCCCTTTGATTTTTTCTTTATCATTTTTTCTATGAATTTTATATAAATCATCAAGTGTTTATTTTCAAATGCTATTTTTTTATTAGATAGTATCCTCCCGTTTTGTTTGAACCTTTATGTTCAACATATTTA
Organism: Catenibacterium sp. UBA627; assembly: GCF_002299355.1. Classification (NCBI taxonomy): domain Bacteria; kingdom Bacillati; phylum Bacillota; class Erysipelotrichia; order Erysipelotrichales; family Coprobacillaceae; genus Catenibacterium; species Catenibacterium sp. UBA627. The sequence goes on along the minus strand of NZ_DBPF01000084.1, from coordinate 7,280 downwards.
GTTAGATTTCTTTTTATCGAATTTCTAACTTTATCTGCTGTAATAGATGGATCAACTTCGTAAAGTATATTCACTATCTCTGGGACCTTAATTCCTGGATGTTGTTTAATCGCTTTTAAAATCTCTAGACCTATATCATTTATTTGGTCTTTTATTGGGTCATTTATTTGGTCACCTAAATAATTCACATTTGGTAATGTTACAATAAAGAAATTATCTGTTGCCTTAAATTCAGGTTTCACATCATAATCTTTATAACTATACATCGTTCTAGGTATACCTGTCCCAAAGTTTTCAATCATTCCTAATTTATCAAAAATATGAACCAATCTAGGGTTACGATATGTCTGTACACCATTCATAATATCATCTAATGAGGCATCAAATATTCCTCCTGGGCTTGTAATTTTTACTTTGTCTGGGAAAAACTCAATTTTAATATTCGAGCGAATAATGTAATCTGCATGACATACTGCATTCATCACCATTTCACGAATAGCTACACCTGGATATGATTTTGTATCAATTCTCTTAAAAGTATTTCCATCAATGACAACTTTTAAATCGTTAAGTCTTTCCGCTTGTTCTTCAACATTCTTAAGAATTGTAACTAAAGATCCAGAAAAACTTTTTTTATTTTAAAATTCATATTACTATCATATTCCGCTAATTTAACAACAATGTCTGATTGATCAGAAATAATATAGGCTAAATTTGTAAATTGTCCAGATTTATTTATAATTCCTAAAGACTTCATCAAACGTGATGTTAATTCAATATCGTTATCTTCAAAAGTTCTTTTTAGTGCCTTAAAGGTTAATTCTTGTTCATCTGAAATATCCTCTACAAAACTATAATTATGAGACTCCGTAATCATATGAAGTATTTCATCATCTGTTGCTTTTCTTTTACTTCTCCCTACTCTAATGAAAACACCTGAAGGTTTTGGCCCTTTTTCCCTAAGATAATAGGGTTTGTTTTTTCCTTTTTTTATATTGATTTCTAAAACATTATCATTATTGAAAGAATATTGAATCAAACCAGATGGTTTTGGAAAAAAAGACTCTTGAATCCAATTGCCAAGTTTTAAATCTATGTCATCTTTTATTTTATTATCATTAAAACCTATAATTGTCCCATCATCTTCAACTCCAACAAAAATAGTCCCACCATCGCTATTTAAAAAAGCAATAATTTCATCTTTAATTTCACTTATTAATTCACGTTTTAATTCTACTTTTTCAGTTTCAAAATATCTTTCCGTTTATTGAGTCACCCCGTATATATATTATAATTATTTTGACCAAATAAAACAATTTAATCAATAATTAACCTAAAAATAATATATTTTTAAGTACAAAAAAACCTCAGTTTCCTGAGGTTATCTTTGTAGATTTAATTATTCACCAACGTATGGTAATAAAGCCATCTGTCTTGCTCTCTTGATTGCTCTAGCAAGTTTTCTCTGATACTTAGCGCTTGTACCAGTTACACGTCTTGGGATGATTTTACCATTAGCTGAGATAAATCTCTTTAAAAGTTCAACATCTTTATAATCAATGTAATCAATCTTGTTTTTAGTGAAGTAGCAAACTTTTCTTCTACCCATTCTCTGTCTTCTGAAAGCCATTGTTGTTTCCTCCTGTTAGAATTGAATATCGTCTTCCATGATATCATATGAATTCACTGAATCATCAAAATCTTTATCTAGATCCACTGTCTTCATATCATAGAAGTCATTGTTGTTTTGTCTAGGCTGCTGAGTCATTGTAGGCTGCTGCATCATAGGTGCACTCTGCTGAGTTCTTTCTCTCTGTGCTCTTGTTTCCAAGAACTGAACTGAATCAGCGACAACCTCTGTCACATAAACTCTCTGGCCCTGATTGTTGTCGTAACTACGAGTCTGTATACGACCATCGACTGATACAAGTGAACCCTTGCTGCAATACTGTGCAACATTTTCAGCAGGTTTTCTCCATACAACACAGTTAATGAAATCAGCTTCCTGACCATCTCTTGTTGAGAAGTTACGATCAACTGCTAAAGTAAAACTTGTTACAGCTGTACCATTACCTGTTCTTCTTAATTCAGGATCTCTTGTAAGTCTTCCGACTAATGCGACACGGTTAAGCATTCGCCCTCACCTCTTCTTAGTCTCTTCTTAAAGTTAAGTGACGTAATACGCTTGGGTTGATACGTGATAAACGTTCGAATTCAGCGATTGCTTCTGGAGTTGTATGAGTATCGATTACTACATATAATCCCTTAGTATAATCTTTGATTTCGTAAGCTAGTTCACGTAAGCCTAACTTTTCAGTGTCAACGTTGTCAACAACACCTTCACCTTCAGTTAAGATTGCTTTAAAACCATCTAATACTGCAGTCTTTGCATCATCTTCTAAGTCAGGTTTTAAAATCATCATAATTTCATACTTGTTCATTTTTTTACCTCCTTTGGTCTTAACGGTCTAGAATACTTCTAGACAGGCAGTAATATTTTACATGCTCGTTCATACTATCACAAGAAAATCAAAAAAGCAATGATAAATCGAAGTTTTTTTACTTATTTTAGATCTTCTTTCGTTGTGATTTTAATATTGTCATAGTCACCTTCTACGACATAAACATCTTTTCCCTGTAATTCTAACATAGATGCATCATCTGTTGCCTGGATATTATTTTCAATGGCTTCTTTATATGCATTTTTAATAAGTACTGTATCAAAAGCCTGTGGTGTCTGCGCCTGCATCAATTCAGAACGAATGAGTGTTTCTACTACCTTACCATCCTTCACACGCTTGATTGTATCTTTACATGGCACCATTGCAAGTACTGCCTTATGTTCTTCCATACCTTCTACCAAACGATCTAAAAGGTCTTTTTTCACAAAAGGTCTTGCTCCATCATGGATCATTACATAATTACTTGTGACATGTTTTAATCCTTCATAAACAGAATCCTGTCTTTCTTTTCCACCTTCTACAAACTTCATACATTTCTTATTTAATAGTTTCTTGAAATGTGATTGTTCTTCCTTCTTACATACAATAATGATCTCTTCACATCTCTTATCATGTAAAAAGACATTCACTGTCTTTTCATATACAGTCTCTCCCTGTAATTGATAGAACATCTTGTTGTAACCAAGACCTGTTCTCTTACCACTTCCTGCACATAATATAATTGCGCTATACATCATGAATCACCTCTATTCCATTATATCAAAAAGAACGTAAATTACTTTACGTTCTTTTCTAGTCTAGCAAATAAAACACTACGTGTTGTTGTATCAGGCGCATAACAAGTAGATAAAAGCAATAATGGTGCCCCATTTTGTGTATCTACATCTCTTGATTGTTTAGCGGATGATTTCGCATTAGCTACATAACTTGCATAATCAATATCCTTCAAGTAATAATCACTTGTTGCATCAATGATCTTTGTACTATAGACAGAATATACATTAATGCTACCATCTGGTAAATAAATATATACTTCAGGATGATTAATAAAATAATCATGATCCGCAAACTTCTTAATATTCGCAAACATTGCACCATTCTTCATATTATGACCATAGATAATTGTATTACTATCAGTCAATGATGCATTATTATCTTCATCTAAGAAGATACTGCCTCCAAATGAATACTTCTTTTCATAGTTTGTATGAATGTATGTATCATTTGTTTTTCCTTTCAATAAAGCATAGTCGATATTTGTATTAGGAATATAAATCCAACCAATAATATCTTCATTAATACTCTTTAATTGATTAAAATCAATTTTTCTATCTAGTGGTGAATCCTGCTTCACTTCAGTTACGACTTTTTCCTGTAGCTTATTGTTATCAGAATCCAACTTATGATATTTATATCCAATATTTAAAAGATTACCTGCACTATATAGAAAGACAGCTAAACATACTACAAGAAGAATACGTCTAATAATCTTCATTATACGTTAAACTTGAAGAACATGATATCACCATCAAGTCCTTTATAAGTTTTTCCTTCCTGTCTGATCTTACCAGCTTCTTTTAAAGCCACTTCACTCTTATACTGCATCATATCATCATAAGTATAAGTTTCAGCTTTAATGAAACCTTTCTGGAAGTCTGTATGAATAATACCGGCCATTTCTGGTGCTGTCATACCATTAGTAAATGTCCATGCACGGCATTCATCAGGTCCTACAGTAAAGAAAGTCTTTAAGTCTAATAAAGCATATGTTTCTTTAATAAGCTTATCTAGACCACTTTCCTTGATACCTAAATCATCCATGAAGATAGCTTTATCTTCTGCATCTAATGCAGCTAACTCACTTTCAATCTTAGCGCAGATAGGAACAACATCGCATCCTTCTTTTGCAGCATATTCTTTTAAAGCAATATAGTATGGGTTTGAATCTGGATCTTCGATATCTTCTTCACCCATATTCGCTACATAGATCATAGGCTTAGTAGTTAATAAGTTGAACTGTTTTACATAAACCATTTCTTCCTCATTAAAAGTAAGCGTACGAGCCATCTTACCAGCTTCTAATACTTCTTTTAATGGTGCTAATACTGCCATTTCAGCCTTAGCTTCTTTATCACCAGTCTGAGCTTTCTTTTCAATCTTACCAATTCTCTTGTCCACTGTTTCCAAGTCAGCCATTACAAGTTCAAGATTGATTGTTTCAACGTCACGTACTGGATCTACTGAACCATCAACGTGAGTAATATCCTTATCTCTAAAACATCTTACTACTTCACAGATTGCATCTGTTTCTCTGATGTTAGCTAAGAATTTATTTCCTAAGCCTTCACCTCTAGAGGCACCTTTTACAAGTCCAGCAATATCTGTAAATTCAAATGTAGTATAGATAGTCTTCTTTGGATTAAAGATTGCAGCAAGATCATCTAATCTATGATCTGGCACTTCAACAACACCTACGTTAGGATCAATTGTTGCGAATGGGTAGTTAGCTGCTTCTACCTGTGCGTTTGTGATTGCATTAAATAATGTAGATTTACCAACGTTTGGTAAACCAACGATTCCTGCAGTTAATGACATAATTTATATTCACTCCTTTTAATCTACATTATTTTATTATAACTAACATCAAAATGCAATGAATGAATGGTATAATGGGGAAGGTGATAACATGAATAATATATATGAAAGACTCAATCAATTTTTATGGTCTCATCCTACTTATAAAAAAGTGGTAGGATTTCTTACAATCGCATTAAAATATATCATGATGGCTTCTTATGTGATGTTATTAATTGGTTTCTATATGACTCATGATGATTATCTCATTTATGCGATTATTAAGCCTTGTGCTTCATTTCTTATTGTGACAGTGATTAGAAAACTGATTAATCAATCACGTCCCTATGACTACTTAGAAGTGACTCCACTCTTTGAACATCGTGAAGGATGTTCTTTCCCTTCTAGACATGCTGCAAGTGCCTTTATTATCGCATTTACTGCGATCCATTTTGATTTATATATTGGTATAGTGATGCTTATATTCGCATTTTTAACTGCCATTACAAGGGTTTTAAGTGGTCTTCATCATATCAGTGATGTGACTGCTGGTATGGTGCTCAGTCTTATTATTGAACTTTTATAGAATACATAACTATTACACAGAGAAGTGTGTATAATAGTATCCGATAAAGGAGATGTGATCATGAAAAAGATAAATATTGCGATAGCTTTCATGCTTCTCATCAGTCTTGTTTATAGTCCTGTACATGCTGATGAAGTGAAGGAAGTTTATCTTACTTTTGATGATGGGCCTTCTCATAACACACCTCAAGTATTAGATATTCTCGATAAATATAATGTGAAAGCGACATTCTTTGTAACGGGTGAAAATGCCCGTTATCAAAGCTATATTCGTACAGCTTATTTAAAAGGACATGCCATTGGTGCACATAGTTATACACATAAGTATAGTATTTATCAAAGTGAAGAAACTTATTTTGAGGATTTAGGTAATATTGAGAAAATCATCAAAGAACAAACAGGACGTACCAGCAAATTGATCCGTTTCCCTGGAGGAAGTTCAAATACGGTATCAAGACATTATTCACAGGGAATTATGGCTAAGGTTGCACAGGAAGTAGAAAAGAAAGGCTATAAGTACTATGACTGGAATGTATCTTCTAATGATGCGACTGGACGTTCAGTAAATCCTGCACGTATTATTGAAAGTTCTAAGTCAAGACTACCACGTGTCTGTATTTTAATGCATGATACAGCCACTAAAACAACAACAGTACAGGCATTACCTGCAATTATTGAATACTATCAGGCAAATGGCTATACTTTTAAAACTTTAGAACATACTGACTTTGTCAGTCATCAACGTATCAACAATTAACGAGAGGCATAAAACCTCTCGTTTTTGTGTTAAATAAAATATTTTGTATAGTAACGGATACGAATCAAATCAAATAAACGCATAATCTGATAATTGAATTCAATACCATCAAATGTACCTAATACATGTACGACATCATCTGCACAGATAGAATCATAATTCTTATATTTGATATTCTGTGTCATGAGGACGATATGTGATTTACATAGACCCTTTTCTTTTAAAGATTTAGATACATGACTCAAAGCTCGCCCTGTAGCAGTTAAGAAGAAAACAACATCAGTATCTTTGAACTTGAAATTCTTATCAAATTGATGATATTCAATTGCCTGTTTACCCATGCTGATCATATCTGTCTGAAAGTCTACAGTCACACTAAGTGGTGAATAGCCTCCTGCTAGGATGATTCTTCCATTTTCATAAATAATTTCAGCTAAGTGATCAACAAGATTCAAGAAGTCTTCTTTTGAACCTGAGATATGAAGAGAACTGATCATTCCATCAATATCAGTATGGAGTAGTCTTAACTGCATCTGACTTGAACGAAGATCCTGATCCATCATGAGTCTTTCTCTAAAGTCTTCATAATCATGATATCCTAAGTATCCAATAAAGGTCATTATATCTTCCTCTGTATACTCAGATTCCTTCACAATTTCTTCTAATGTCTTACATCTTAATTCTTGATAGTGTTCTACCATGAATAAGGCAGTACGATATTGTTTATCGTCAATAATCACACCATTGAGATAACGAATAATACGTGATAGTAGTATGTCCATAAAATCACCCCTTTCATATATTATATACTAAAAAAGACTCCATCTTACTAAATGGAGCATAAAAAAAGGATAACTGGAGGGGCGGTCGAACCATTTCTAAGAATGGGCATCCCTCATCCG
>NZ_DBPF01000113.1:0-16061 GCF_002299355.1 Catenibacterium sp. UBA627 | reverse complement strand
TCAGTAATGAGATTCTGTTTTTTTACCTTCTGAATTTTTCTATTCCTTTATCTCTTTTTTGTGATATAATGTTGATTGTTCTAAAAAAAAGACAAAAGGAAGAGGGATTTTATGAAAAACAATGAAAAGAGAAGTACTTTCTCAGGAAAACTAGGATTAGTCCTCTCTGCCGCAGGAGCTTCAGTAGGTTTAGGAAATATTTGGCGTTTCCCATATCTTGCAGCAAAATATGGGGGAGGAATCTTCTTATTAATTTATATCATTCTTGCACTCACATTTGGTTATACAATGATTATTGCAGAAACCACAATTGGAAGAATGACTAGAAAGAGTCCTGTAGGGGCTTTTAGAAAATTTGGAAACTCTATAGGGCATAAGTTTGGTGGATGGATCAATGCGATTATCCCTATATTAATCGTACCTTACTACTCTGTTATTGGTGGATGGGTCATTAAATACCTTATAGAATATGTTTTGGGTAATGGTCATGCTTTAGCATCTAGTGACTACTTCTCTACATTTATCTCTAATGGTGTTTCAACAGAATTATGTTTTATTGCCTTTGCTTTACTGACTTTATTTATTGTATTTGCAGGTGTTAAAAATGGTATTGAACGTGTCTCTAAGATCATGATGCCTATCTTAGTTGTGTTATCATGTGTCATTACTGTTTATTCAGTGACTCGCCCAGGTGCACTAGAAGGTGTTAAATACTTCCTTGTACCTAACTTTAAGAATTTCTCATGGATGACAGTTGTGACTGCAATGGGACAGATGTTCTATTCATTATCTATCGCCATGGGTATCTTAATCACTTTTGGTTCTTATACAGAAAAAGAAGTGTCTATTGAAAACTCTACAGAAAACGTAGAAGTATTTGATACAGCTATTGCGATTATGGCTGGATTAATGATTATCCCAGCAGTATTTGCCTTCTCTAATGGGAATATGGATAACCTTAATGCAGGACCATCATTGATGTTCATTACTATTCCTAAAGTATTTGATAGTATGGGACTTGGTACACTTATTGGTATTCTATTCTTCGTATTAGTATTATTTGCAGCACTTACTAGTTCAATTGCCCTAACTGAATGTGCAGTATCTACTTTCCAGGATGAACTTGGATGGAGTAGACATAAATCTGTATGTGTTCTTGGAATTATCATGCTTGCATTAGGTTCATTGTCATCACTTGGTTATGGACCACTAGCCTCTATCCAGATCATTGGTATGCAGTTCTTAGACTTCTTTGATTTCTTAACGAACTCAGTCATGATGCCAATCTCTGCAATATGCATCTGTTTACTTGTATCTAGAGTGATTGGTGTAGACAAGATTGCGGAAGAAATCAAGTCTCACAACAATCCATTCAAACGTGAAAAGATCTTCAATTTCATGATTAAATATGTTTGTCCAATCTTTGCAGCTATTATCTTGTTAAGTTCAGTTGCAAATGCATTTGGAATCATCAAGATGTAAAACAGGCTTCGGCCTGTTTTTTTGTTAGATAGTGCTTTTATGCAGCAACGAACTTGATCATTACTTTTATCGTGACAATAGTTATAATCTTCAAGATAAGATAAAAAAGAAGGATAAAATCCTTCCTAGTCTATATACTTCTTATAGATATCTACAAATTGATCTTCTACTTGTAATAATGCGATTAAGCTCTGATAGAATGATTTATTCCATTGTGTCTTTCCATCTTCAATACACCATACAGTTTCATATCCTGTAAACAAATGAGCAAGAGTCTCATATAGGATGTGTGGATCTGTATGGTTTTTAATTTCATTCTTTTCCTGAGACTTCTTTATAATCATCACACAAAGGTCTGTTAAGGAATTTCTCATATCAAAACTATGCTTATTTTCGTTTAAATTTGCGATAAGCATATGAGAGAATAAATCACTTCCAAATCTCTTTGTTTCTTGAATTAATGCATTGAAAATCATTAATAGTTGTTCGAAATGACTATCTGCCTGTAAAAGGTGGTATGTATCACCTAAAATATTTGAAATAGTCTGATCATAGAGATTGAGAATCAAATCATCCTTAGAATTAACATATTTGTAGAATGTAGGTTTTGTGATATCACAATGTTCGCATATTTGATTGACAGTTACATTATTGAATCCTTTTTTGAGAAAGAGGTCTAATGCGACTTCTGTAATTGTTTCTTTGTTTACTGATTTCATATAATCACCTTTCTTAACTATAGTAACATAGATTTAATTAAAAGTCTTTATGAAAGCGTTGACATATCATTTATTTAAGTATAAACTTTACTTAGGTAAAGATAAACATAACAGAAGTAAATAAGGAGGATATGTTATGACAACGAGTTTGTTTGATAAGACGTCTATTGGAACAATGAAACTAAAGAACAGAATCTTTATGTCTCCAATGGGTACAACAGGTGAAGCGGATGGTGCTTACAATATCGATGCAATTAATTATTTCATGGAACGTGCTAAAGGTGGTACAGGACTTATTATTACTGGTGCGAACGTTGTTTCTACTAAATATGAACCACGTCCTTGTACTGAATTATCTGATTTCCATCATGTCGAAAGATTAAATATGTTAGTAGACAGATGTCATCATTATGGAGCCAAGGTATGTGTGCAGTTATCTCCAGGATTAGGTAGACAACAGTTCACAGATCCTTTTACACCACCATACAGTGCAGGTAGTGTTGGATCATTCTGGTTCCCAGATTTAATCTGTAAACCATTTACTAAGGATGACATTCATTATTTAGTAGAAAAAGTAGGTTATTCAGCCTCTCTTGCAGTGAATGCAGGCGCAGATGCGGTTGAATTACATGCATACGGAGGATATTTGTTAGATCAGTTCCATTCAGTACAGTGGAATAACCGTACTGATGAATATGGGGGAAGTCTAGAAAATAGAATGCGTTTTACATTAGAATGCATAGAAGCAATTAAGAAGAATGTTCCTCAGGGATTCCCAGTTCTTGTAAAGTTTACGCCAGTTCATCGTGTTGAAGGTTTTAGAACAATTGATGAAGGTATTGAAATGGCAAAGATTTTTGAAAAGGCAGGTGTTGATGCTTTACATGTAGATACTGGTTGCTATGAGGAGTGGTATCAAGCGATTACTACTGTTTATAGTAAAGAAGGATTCAAGTTAGATGTTCAAAAGGCAATTAAAGAAGTAGTTAATGTTCCAGTGCTTGGTGATGGCAAATTATTGAATCCTGCTGTTGCAAAAAAGGCAGTAGAAGATGGGATTCTTGATTATATTGGTTTAGGTCACCAGATGCTTGCCGATCCATATTGGGTAAAGAAAGTTAAGACAGGACATACAGAAGACATCACACCATGTGTAGGCTGTAATGAGTGCTTATTAGCTGGTTTCTCTGGTAAACATTACTATTGCGCAGTCAATCCACTATGCTATGCTGAAAAGGAATATGCACTTCCTAAGGCTGATGGTACAGTAAGAAAAGTATTAGTTATCGGTGGTGGTCCAGCAGGTATGGAAGCAGCAATCACTGCAAGAAGAAGAGGCTTTGAAGTAGACCTTTATGAAAAGGAAAATCGTTTAGGCGGTACTTTATGGCCCGCAGGAGGACCTGATTTTAAACATGATGTATTAAATCTAATTAAGTATTTAGAAACACAGTGTTATAAATTAGGTGTTAATATTCACCTTAACACTGAAATAACAAAAGATAACCTTAAACAAAAAGATTATGACAAGGTTATTCTTGCAGCAGGTTCTAGACCAGTCACTCCACCTATTGAAGGTATTGAACATACTATTCTAGCAAGTGATTATTTAACACATAAAGCTGAAGTAGGGAAGAATGTTGTTGTAATCGGTGGTGGTCTTGCAGGTACTGAATCAGCATGCGATATTGCTGCTCGTGCAGACCATGTAACCTTATTAGAAATGATGCCTGATATTCTTTATACAGCACAGCATTGTTTAAACAATGATCAGCATTTGAGAAGATTAGTTAAAGATAGAAATGTAGAAACCGTTGGAAATGCGAAAGTCATTGCAATTTCAAATAATAGCGTAACTTATGAAAAGGATGGTCAGACTTATGTTATTGCATGTGATACAATCATCAATGCAGTAGGATTTAGACCAAACAATGAATTAGAAAACCTTCTAGAAGATATGTATGAAGAAGTCTGCGTTGTGGGAGATGCTGTATCTCCAAGAAAGATTATGACAGCTATTCATGAAGGTTATCATGCAATAAGAGTTATGGAATAATGAAAATAGCACTCAGATCGAGTGCTATTTTATATTCTGACTTATGAATTTTCTATTAGTTCTGCTGGAAGAATACTTCTTCATCAATCATTGGATAACATGTCAAATCTTTATTATCAAGATCTGTCTTATGCATATCCACCGCTTTAATAGTATGTCCATGATAAGTTGAATAGTAGTAAATACCTTTGTTTAAATTACAACAAGATGTATAAATAGTATATTCATACTTACCTTCAGATACTTCACATAGTCCTTTCTGCTGTTCTACTGAACCAAGAATATGGAAGAACTGACTCACATTCTCTTTTTCATTTAATCCTTTAGTGACATTCATATTAGTAAATGCGACACGGACAAAACGTGATGCTGAAGATAAATCACCAGGTAATCCTAAAGCACCCATACCTCTACTATAAGTAGATAAGTTTACATTTTGAGAGAATGTATTCTCAGGCTGTTTAGTAGAAAGATACATATAATTATTTAAATTAAACATCTGTTTATCAAAAGGTGGGTTATTAGTCAGTACACCTACAGGATTATCATAAATATGTATCCCATCCTTCATTACTTCTACAGTAATAGTTTTATTTGAATCACTGATCATATAATGAAGTGAAGCAGGTGGGAATGATGCACTAAAAGGTGTATCACATAAATTCATTTCATTAATAAGCTTTATTGCTTCATCAACAGTTTCACACTGACATAAGATCCAAGGAATAAATTCAAAGGAACAAACATTTGTCTTTCCTTTTACAACAGGATTAAAATAAGCATTTCCTACAAAGTTAAGTCCAGCCATACCTAATCCTTTTTCATTCATTGCATCATAATATAATGGATACCCATCGCTGACATGAGCCATTCCAATGATGGCATATTTGTAAGATGGTTCATCTGTATGTCTAAAACCATACTCAAAATTTCTAGGTGTTACAACAATCTGTTCACCATAAGAAAACTCGTAATCAAGATTTCTTCCAAAATAACAATCCTTATCTTTAAAACATGCAGCAGTACACATATTCACTGCCCCCTTTCAACTGAATTCTAACATAAATATATAGGTATGTTAAGTCCATAGTTTGACATAATTCACATATAGTTTCTAAAGAATATTCTATGTCTCTTATATGTCACTAATGTGAACTGTTTGACAAAACATTATATCAACATATAATAAAATCAAGAGGTGAACTTATGGTACAAGTCGATTTAATTACAGGTTTTTTAGGATCAGGTAAAACAACATTTATTAAGAAGTATGCGAAATATTTAATTAATCAAGGACTGCATATCGCAATTTTAGAAAATGATTTTGGTGCGATTAATGTAGATATGATGGTATTAGAAGAAGAATTAGGTGACCAATGTGAACTAGAAATGGTTGTTGGTGGAGGAGATTTAGACTGTCATAGACGTCGTTTTAAGACAAAACTCATTTCTATGGGTATGAGAGGTTTTGATAGAATATTAGTAGAACCATCAGGTATTTATGATGTCGATGAGTTCTTTGATGTACTTCATGAAGAACCATTAGATAAATGGTATGAGATTGGTAATGTGATTGCTTTAGTGAATTCTAAGCTCGAAAATAGTCTCTCTAAGCAATCAGATTACTTACTAGGCTGTCAGGTTGCAGATGCTGGTAAAATCATTCTCAGTCGCTCTAGTGAAGCCACAGAAGAAGAAATCAATAACACAATCACACACTTAAATAACACAATGGCTCTTATTAAATGTAAAAGAAGATTTAATAAAGAAGACTGTCTTAATTTAGAAACGCTCAATAATCAAGACTTTGATTCTATTCTTCATTCTGGTTATGAATTAGAAGGCTTTATTAAGATGTTCTTTAAGAAAGAAGAAGCGTTCTCTACTATGTTCTTTATGAACCAGCCTATTACTCAAGAAGAACTAACAAAAGCCACTCATTCTATCTTTAATGATCCTCTATGTGGTAAGGTATTTAGAATCAAAGGCTTTATTCCTGAAGATAATCAATGGATAGAACTTAATGCAACAAAAGACCAGATTACTACTGAAACAATTGCGAAAGGGCAGGAAATCATTATTGTCATTGGTGAATCATTAAATAAAGAAAAGATAGAAGAATACATAAAAAAACAGCATAGCTGGCCATTGATGAAGTGATATTTGTAGAATATGGTGGGAATCACATATCTTCATCACCTGAATATATTGATACAAGGTAATGATTAAACCAATTCTATATAAAGAATAAATAAAAAAGGTCAGCTTTTAGAAGGGAATGGGCGCTGACCTCGAAGGGTAGAAAAGAGTGGGAAATCTCTTTCCAACATTATTATATGAACTTTTTAAAAAGATTTCTTTATACAAATTGTCGTATTTGCTTAGAAAAGGAGTAATATGCATTGTGAACTACCCATCACCTAAAGGTAATGGGCTTTAGAGAGCCTAACGGCTCTTTTTAAGAAGTTTGATATTTAAGTTTCCACCTATTGCTAGGCAATCCTTATTCTTACAGGCGTGTCCACCTCGCCTCTACTGTATAGCTCCACAAGGGACACAACATTACTTTTACGCAAAATATTTAATGCACCATTTACATCAGCATTAAGACATTTACCATTTAAACATTGATACATACCTCTATGTATTCGCTTTCCACTAAATGTATAGCTTTGCGGGTTGTCGTTATTGTAAATAGGAATATCATCCTTATCCCAAAATGATGCTTTTGAAGTATAGCTTTCTTCCTGCTTTACAAAGACAATGCCATTAATCTCACAAAGGTACTCTAGCTTAAAACGAAGTTGTCCATAAGGTATATTTACAAATGTCTGATTATTGGCTTGACCAATATTACTGTTCTTCTGGAAAGTTTCATTATAGCCAACTACAAGTGTTCCAATATCATTATTGATGCAATAATCTATGATTGTGCGAGCAGTCTTGTTCATATAATCATTAATCTTATTATTCCTGTTGCGAGTATTGGCTTTTTGTTTATTGGTAGGTCTTTTCCCAATATTTTGTTTATCTTTTACAGACTGTAAATGTGCATTTTTCTTATTGTACCACTGATTTATGGATTTAAGTCGCTTACCATCAATGATGAATGTCTTGCCATTACTTGATACCGCTGTTACAAGATTATTAATACCAAGGTCAATTGCCAGTGCATTATTGATATTTAAGTTTCTTTGAATACATTCAGCTTCGTAAGTATATTGAATTTCAAAGAACCTAGCGTTTGCTTTCGGTATGATACGGATTTCCTTAACTTTCTTATCAAGTAATATAGGTGGGATGGTAATCTCTACACATTTATGTGTTTTCTTGTAAGCATTTGAATATGGTAAAATCAGTTTATTACCATTAAGTCTTACAAAACCTATGACAAGCGTAGTATATCCATCTTTTGGAAGATAGTTTGGCAAACGACAATCCTTAAAAGCATACTTGCCTTTTTTAGCAAGCTTAAGTAGTCCAAAGAATGATTTGAAACTGCCATCGACCTCTTTAAGTATCTGTTGAGCCATATTTGAATTCAGCATCTTGTAACTGTTAGATGTCTTTAATAGAGCATAGTTCTTTTCATAATTAAGGTATTCGCCCTCGTTAAAGTAATACTGTCTTACATTATAGATTGCTTGATTAGTGAGATTCTTTGCTATATGGCAAAGATGCTTAATATTTTTGTAATCTTCTTTTGAAAGATGTTTTACTTGTTGCTTTACTGTAAGATACATAGCATTTTTCCTTTCTAAAGATTTAGAGAGATGTTCTCCATGTACCTATTATATCGCATATTCTAATGTAATATCATCATTTCAGTAAAATATATAATTTCTTGTCGCTTATATCCCATCACCTAAAGGTAATGGGTTTTACGCTCATCTTCTATAAAAAGGTCAAAGGTATTTTATCCTCTAATAATGGGATGAACCTCTATAGAGGATGCTTGAGAACTCTTAGATGAAAACCCTGTATGATTGGTATGGGGTCTATAACAGATCCTTATATTCCCTTAGAGAATTAACTATTATATACACAAGACCTCTGGAATTATACTTAGGGCATGATAGTTCATCGAAGTTCAGATATTGAATAATCTTTTTATATTAATTTTCAGTAATATGCTTGATTTTAGATGAAAGTTTTATTATTGCAGTGTTCTTATTGGCTAGGATAAGCATCTCGGTCGTCAAACTTCGATGCTTATCCTTTTTTTTCTTTCTATAGATTTATTGATCTTAAAAACATGGTAAATGATTTATGAAATAAATAAAGTTAACTCCAAGCCTATTTAGTTACTCTTTTTTAGATGATAATCTGATAAATAACATTAATAACCCCTGAAAGAATCATTACAAATATTGGATTAGATTTCTTATACCAGAGCATAAATACACAAAATAGAAATATAATCAATTGATGAATACGGAAGTTATTTAATATAATTGTTGCTTCACTACCAAATAATGCAGAAATCATTATGGTAACACCAGCGGTTGCAATCAATGCAACGACGGCTGGTCTCAAGTGATTTAGAATATTCTGCAAGAAACGCAGATGACGATATTTAAGATAAAAATATGCAATACTAGTTACTAGTATACAAGAAGGGAGAATGCATCCTAAAGTCGCGGCAATAGCACCAGGAATACCAGCAATCTTAGTTCCTACAAATGTAGCTGAATTAATTGCGATAGGACCAGGTGTCATTTGTGATATAGTGATTAAATCTGTAAATTCTTTAAAATCCAGCCAATGATGTAAATTGACAATCTGACTTTGAATCAAAGGCATAGCAGCATAACCACCACCAAAGCTAAAAGCGCCAATCTGCAGAAAACTTAAAAATAACTGTATATAGATCATTGCTGGAGTCTCCTTTCATATAAAGAATAAATAATACCTATCACAATACATGTCAAAATAATCAATACAACATTTACCTTAAAGAAGTAATTCGCAATAAAAGAACCGAACATAATCAAATAATAACTTCTTTTCTTTTCCTTAAAGATACCTAATGCCATTTCTACAACAACAACCCCAATCACTGCACCTACACCTGACTGCATCCCATCAAGTATATAATGAACAATTAAATTCTCTTTAAAAATAGAATAAAACAAAGATACAACAGAGATAATAATAAATGGAGGAAGAATAGTCGCAATAACGCTAACTATAATACCTAAAATACCAGCAATCTTATATCCCACTACAATAGCTCCATTGACGGCAATAGCACCAGGTGCTGATTGGGCAATGGCTACTAAGTCCAGCATTTCATCTCGATTGATCCAATGATACTCATCTACAAACTTTTTCTGCATTAATGTGACAATGACATAGCCACCGCCGAAAGTAAAAGTACTGAGATAGACCATTGAAAAAAATAATTTCCAAAGTTTTTTGATCATCTCTATTTACCCCTTATCTTGTCCAGTCAAAATAACTCTTAATAATTTGAGCACATTCCTCTAAATCAAGTTTACAATCTGATGCCGCTTCGATTAATATTTCTGCACACTTCTCTCTAGATAATAAATCACTATCTAAACATATATCATAGCTTTGTTTTTCACCCCATAAATGATGAGAAATGGCATCATGATAAACCTTACGCTTATGATCTTCACGATGAATAAAATTGACTAATTCATCATGTTCTAATCCTTCTAAATCATATGTTTTATCCGCAATTGCACGAGGGATGCGATGTTCCATTGAAGTATTATATAAAAGTACCTTTAAACAATCTGCATGTCCTTCAAGTACATCACCTGCAGCTCTTTCATGAATAATACATGGACCATTCTCTACAGCTTTTAGAATGGCTTTAGATAAAGCCTGATGAACCTTTTTAATTTCATCACTTGCCTTTACTTCTTCTAAAGACATATCCGCAATTCTATTATCAAAATCCTTTAAATAATCTTCAGTTAACCACTCTTCATCAGCTAGTTTTACAAGATCCTTACCTTCATATAATTTCATTCCTAACTTTTTACCTACAATAACAGAAATCCATCTACCCATACTACAATATTCACTATCCATTAAAATATATTTCTTCATACTAGTAATCCTCCTCTAAGATTTGTCCATTTGTTTCAATAACCTTCTTATACCAATAAAAAGAATCTTTTTTATATCTCTTCATAGAGCCATTTCCTGAATCATCTACGTCTACATAAATAAAACCATATCTCTTTTTCATTTCACCAGTAGATGCCGCAATTAAGTCAATAGGCCCCCACATTGTATAACCCATCACTGGAATACCATCTAATTCAATTGCTTTAGATAATTCCTTTAAATGCGCTTTTAAATACTCAATACGATATGTATCATGAACCTTATTATCTTCTAACTGGTCTATAGCTCCTAAACCATTCTCTACAATCATCAAAGGCAACTGATAACGATCATATAAATAATTTAATGCATATCTTAACCCCTGGGGATCAATAGTCCACCCCCAATCACTCTTAGGTAAGAATGTATTCTTATAACCTGTATCTAAACCATTCATACCTTTAAGAATACCTTTCGTCTTTTTACCAGTCACATGAGTACAATAATAGCTAAGTGATAAGAAATCTACTTTACCTTCTTTAAGTATTTCTAAATCTCCTTCTTGAATAGGTAAGGTAATATGTAGTCTCTCTAGTTCTTTTAATTTATATTGAGGATAATATCCACGACACTGTACATCACAATAGAACATCATACTATGCATAAAATTCATCGTTCCAATCACATCATCAGGATTAGCACTATATGCATAAGAGAAATGTCCACAATACATCATTCCTACCTTATTATCAGGATTAATTTTATGAGCAATCTTTACAACTTTTGCGCTTGCAATAAATTGATGATATGCTGCAGTCATTCTTACTCTCTCATCATCACTATTAATACCAGCTGCAACCCAAGGCTGAGTAGACATACAATTGATTTCGTTAAACGTAAGCCAATATTTTATTCTATTATTGTATCTTTTTAGTAAAACTAGCGCAAAACGCACATAACAATCCACTACAGCTCTATTTTCCCATGAACCATACTTTTGAAGTCCTAAAGGTGTTTCAAAATGAGAAATAGTTACAAGAGGTATAATATGATACTTCTCTAATTCATCTAGTATTGCATCATAGAATTTAAGTCCTTCTTCATTGGGTGTTAATTCATCCCCGTTAGGGAAAATACGTGTCCAGTTAATAGACATACGATAAACCTTGAATCCCATTTCTGCAAATAA
This sequence comes from Catenibacterium sp. UBA627, assembly GCF_002299355.1. Classification (NCBI taxonomy): domain Bacteria; kingdom Bacillati; phylum Bacillota; class Erysipelotrichia; order Erysipelotrichales; family Coprobacillaceae; genus Catenibacterium; species Catenibacterium sp. UBA627. The sequence continues at coordinate 4,531 of NZ_DBPF01000113.1, read as the reverse complement.
TGCGATATCTTCTTTATAATGATGATAAAAATCAATCGCATTATGACTAGGATAATACTCATTCTCTTCAACACTTTTTGTAATACGTCTTTTCTTTTCATGAGACCCTAAAGTCATCACATCTGCGGTACTTAATCCTTTACCATTCTCTAAATAAGCACCTTCTATCTGGTTAGCTGCCGTTGCACCACCCCAGAGAAAATCTTTTGGAAACATCTTCATCACCTTTCTTTCTACAACTAAGATTATAAATAAAAAAAGAAGTCGCTCAATTAATGAACGGCTTCTTTCAATAGCGTTGCGAAAAGATGTGTGTTTCTAATAATATCCAAGCAACAATGTTGCTTACTTAATGTTAGGATTCTTGGATGTTCTAAATAAATCAAATCCCTGTGAACTAGATCTTCTTCTTTCAAAATGCTTTAAATAATCAGTATTAAAAATACTCACATATAATATATCTAGAATCAACATCGTAGATATATTCATCGCAAAATCACCTAGATTATCTTTCAGTTTTTCTCTTGTAGAAACATGCAAAACATAATCTGCATATTGAGACAATGTATTATCTCCATAAGATGTAATTGCGAGAAGAGGAATATGTCTCTCTTTAAGCTTCTTAACACCTCTTAATTCTGTTTCTATTTCTCCAGAGTAAGAGAGAATAATAAATGAACAATTAAGAGAACAATAAGAAGCACGATAATAGAGTTCATTCATCTTTGTTTCAAGAACCACATTCTTTCCAATCTTCAACATCTTATCTTTAAAAGTCTGGGCTACGTCACCTTGTACGCCTGCAGAATATACATAAATAATATCACTTCTATTTAAACAATTAATCGCATTCTGCAGATCATCATGACCAATTAGCTTTAATGTATCATCTACAATTTCATGATATAGCTGTCCAATCTTATTTGCGATTACAGTGTTTTTATCTTGATCATCAAAAGGGTGATTAGGATCAAGATCCTGGAAATGAGATTCTGTATATTCAATTTCTTTTAAATATTCTTCAAGAAAATCAGTATATCCATGAAATCCTAATTTCTGACAAAAACGAGTAATCATAGAAGGGTTGATAAACAATTGAGATGCGATAGAACGACTGCTTTGTTTACGAAGTAAAGTCTTTTTATCTAAGAAATAATCCGCAATTCTCTCTTCTCCATTTGTCATATTCTTTTTCTCTTTTAAGATATCTTCAATCATTTGATCAACACCTTTCATTTACTGGATTGTATTGACTTTCTTTAGTATACGCTCTGCATCCTGTCCTGTCGCAATTATAGGCTGATAGTTATTACGATACTTAACAGAAGAAATCATACATGGAATAATCTTATGTTCCATACTCGTAATCTTCTTATTAGTAAAATGGAATGTTTGCTGGTAGATCATAGAATCCTTATCACTTGGATTTCTATTGCCACCAAAACAGAAGTTACTTAAACTATAAACAATAGGGGAATCCTTATATGTTTCAATCCCTTCTAATACATGAGGATGACTACCTACAACCATATTAGCCCCTGCATCAATAGTTGCATGTGCTAAATCTCTTTGTCCCTGAGTAGGACTATAGTTTCTTTCAATACCCCAATGATAATAAACAATCACAAAATCAGTCTTCTTCTTTAATTCAGTAATCGCATTCTTCATCTCATCAGATACAGCATTAGGAAATGCATAACCAAGAAATCCAAACTTGATTCCCTTTACTTCCTTAATATAGCTCTTTGAATATCCAAAATAGCCTACACCATACTCATCTAGAGTTGCTTTAGTATCATCCATCCCTTTCTGATAACGGTCCATAGAATGGTTATTTGCGACTGTCACAGCTTCAACACTACTATTAGTTAAAATCTTTGCATATTCCTTTTTACCTTTAAAAGGGAATGACTTAATCACATGACTCTCTTCATCAGTCAAAGGACCTTCTAAGTTCGCAATAGTTAAATCATCCTGTTCAAAAACACTTTTTACATTCTTTAAGAAATAATCAGGATTATTACCTTGTTTTACATATTCCTGATCAAAAGATCCATCATATGGCTGTCCTGCATAATTTCCTAAAGTTATATCACCTACAAAAGACATAGTAATATCAGTATGAGTGACCTGAGCTGTTTCTTCTGTCTTTTTCTTAGTCTTCTTTGGTGTTTCTTTCTTCTCTTCTTGAGCACAACCAGTACTTAATACAAGGAGTGCACATACAAAACCTTTTAAAAACTTATTCATTTTCATTTCTCCCTTGTACAAATACAAAACAATGATCATTAGATAGCTTTTCATCAAATACAAAATCTAAATCGTTAAAATTCTTTAAGTCCTCTATATTTTCTATCTTTTCTTTAGCCATATAAGAGATCATTGCGCCTCTAGCCATCTTCGCATAGGTTGCCTGCTGCTTGAGTACTCCTTTGATATTTCTTAGAAATTGTATCTCAATACATTGGTCTTCTTCCGTTAAGTAATCAGTAATACATTTTGAATACTCTTTAGAGGCTAGATTAATGATGACATGATCATCCAAAGAGTTATATATTTTACTACCCCAGAATTGATACAAATTAAACGATTTTACGCCCATTTCTAAACGATAGGGTACAATTCCGTCGGTAGGTGTTAAAACTCCATACAGACCTGATAAGATACGTAAATGCTTGTTTAAATACTCTCTTTCACTATCGCTCATAGAAAAGGGATGAAGATACTTAAACGCAATCCCATCATAAGCATGAATTGCACATGTAAGAGGTTTAAACTGACGTTCCTGTAACTCTTCAAAACATTGATGTGTTAATGTTTCGTTGGTCTTCCAAAGCTTTCTTAATTCCTCATAGGACATACTCTTAAGTTTCTCTTCTAATATTTGAGATTCTTTAAGAAAACAAGGTGTAGTAGGAGCAATAGAAGCATCCTCGTCGCTTCTCATCTTCTTAGCAGGACTCATGATAATCTTCATGATAAAGCCTCAAGCATCTCTTTTGGATTATCAGCTGTCTTTACACGCTCCTTGGCTTTGATAATCATTCCTTCTTCATCGATTAAGTATGTTGTTCTTACAACACCCATGCTGACCTTTCCATAATTCTTCTTCTCTTTCCATACGTCATAGTCCATGATTGTCTTCTTTTCTGTATCAGAAAGCAAAGTAAAAGGTAGTTCATATTTCTCTTTGAACTTCTTGTGGCTTGCTACAGAATCTTTACTGATTCCAATGACCACTGCATCCTTTTCTAAAAATTCAGGATACAAATCTCTAAACCCGCATGCCTGTTTAGAACATCCAGGTGTATTATCTCTAGGATAAAAATAGAGAATCACGCGATGTCCTCTATATTCTTCTAAAGTATGCATATTGCCTTCTTCATCTGGTAGATTAAAAGAAGGTGCTTTTGTATTAATCTCTAACATAACAAACCCTCCTTTGTGCATTATACCAAAAATAGAAATAATGTGCCACCTATGCGCAAAAAAACGATTGTAAGCATTAACATTTTATAAACATGTTGACACATTGAAATACAGGTTTTATAATCCAAATGTCATTAAATACAATTAAATATTAAATAGGGGGACAATTATGACATTTTCATTAACTACTCGTCTAATTGCTGAGTTCCTTGGAACTGCAATCATGGTTATGATTGGTAACGGCTCAGTAGCAAACGTGGAATTAAAGGGAACAAAGGGAAACCACAGTGGATGGATCGTCATTGCAATCGGTTATGGTATGGCCGTTATGATTCCAGCTCTTATGATTGGTAAAATTTCTGGTAACCATATCAACCCAGCATTCACTATTGGTCTTGCTGTTGTAGGTGATGTACCATTAGCTGAAGTATTACCTTACATCTTAGTACAGTTCGCTGGTGCTATCGTAGGTCAGTTCATTGTTTATCTTTGCTTCAAGCCTCATTATGACTCAACAGAAAATCCTGAAGCAATCTTAGGTACATTCTCAACTACTGATGCAACAAAAAATAAGTTAAATGGTTTCTTAAACGAATTCTTCGGATCATTCATCTTATTCTTCTGTGCATTATCTATTACTCATTCACCAATTTTTGAACATGGTAATCAGGGTGCTGGTTTCATTGGTGTTGGTTTATTAGTTATGGCATTAGTTGCTTCATTTGGTGGCCCTACAGGTCCAGCTTTAAACCCAGCTCGTGACTTAGGTCCAAGAATCTTACATGCAATCTTACCAATTAAGAACAAGGGAACTTCTCAGTGGGATTATGCATGGGTACCAGTACTTGCTCCAATTTGTGCAAGTATCTGTGCTTGTCTATTATATTTCAACATTTTCTAAGAAGCTATCAATTGATAGCTTTTTTTCTTTATCTCAAAGAATAGGGGAGTAATTAAAAAGGATAAGCATCGATAGTTTGATAACTAAAATACTTATCTTGTCTAATAAGAACCTCTAAAATATAGTCTTTGAAATATGCACAAAAAAACTCAGGAAAGAATCCTGAGTTATATTTATTAATGGCGCAGGTTGAGGGATTCG
>NZ_DBPF01000070.1:0-5993 GCF_002299355.1 Catenibacterium sp. UBA627 | reverse complement strand
GCAGGTAGTTATTACTACATTAACCATGGTGTATTAGATTGGAATTATTCTGGTTTTGCACAGATCGATGGTAAAGGCAGATACTATGAAGTAGTTAATGGTGTGATGGTTTATAGTGCTTTAGATAAGATGCGTGGATTAGTGCGTAATGAAACAAGTCCTACAAACTATATTATACTTGTAGATAGAGCGGCACATCGTGTAGGTATCTTTAAAGGCGGTAAGAACAACTGGCAGGATGTACAGTATTATAAGTGCTGTGTTGGTAAACCTTCTACACCTACTGTAAGTGGTACGTATTATGTAGGTATTAAAGGTAAATACTTTAATACAGGCTCAAGAGGTAGATGCTGGTATTATACACAGATTACTGGTAACTACTTATTCCATTCAGTTATCTATGATAGACAGAATACTCCGAAGAATATTATTGATAATGCGATGGATGCAGCAGTCTCTCATGGTTGTGTAAGATTAGATATTAATCATGCGAAATGGATCTATGACAACATTCCTAAGAAGACTAAAGTAATTATTTATTAACATCTCAGGTTCCTCCTATTTAGGAGGAACTTTTTTTGTAGAGTACAATTTAATTGGGAGAATACCTCAATATGATGTATACTTATTCTGTATGAGTGTATCATGGAGGTTTTATGAAAAAAGATAAAGATATATTTGATAGAATCATGGAGTGGAAGATCTTAAGTATCTTTAATCCATTTTATAAGAAATATAAAGAAGTATTACTCTATTTATTCTTTGGTGGTTTAACGACTTTTATTAGCATCGGTTCTTATGCATTCTTTGATATTGGTATGCATATGGATCCAATGATTGCGAATATCTTTTCTTGGATATTAGCGGTATTATTTGCGTATATAACAAACCGTATCTGGGTATTTGATAGTAATGCGGAAGATATGAATGGGATTCTTAGAGAAATGGTTTCTTTCTTTGGAGGACGTGTTGCGACTCTTTTAATGGAAGAAGTCATCTTATATGTGGGTATTAAGTTATTAAGTATGAATAGTATTGGTGTAAAGGTTGCAGCACAGATTCTTGTGCTTATTGGAAATTATTTAATTAGTAAGCTATTTGTATTTAAGAAGTAATGAGGGGTATTTATATGAAAACGAAAAAGATAGAATATATCGATTTAGCGAATGTTATTGCGGCAATTGCAGTTGTATTTCTACATACAAATGGGTGTTTCTGGGAGTTTAATAAATCAAGATATTGGATTACTGCGAACTTAATTGAAAGTGTATTTATTTTTGCAGTTCCTGTATTCTTTATGATTTCAAGTGTGACATTGATGGATTATCAAAAGAGATATGATACAAAGACTTTCTTAAAGAAACGTTTCTCTAAGACAGTGATTCCATTTCTATTCTGGACATTTGTAGGTCTAGTATTTGATATTGTTTTCTTACACACACTTAAACCATCTGATTTAACTTTAAGAGTTCTAGTAGATGGTATTATTAATAATCAATTTGTGAGTATTTATTGGTTCTTTATGCCATTGTTTGGAATCTATTTATCTATTCCTCTATTTGCATCTATTTCGGAAGAAAAAAGAATCGAGCTATTTAAATATTTGTTTATCATTGGATTTATTTTTAATGGAACTATTCCATTCCTTCTATCAGCCTTTCATATTGATATAGCATGGCCTTTAGGAATTAATGTAGTAAGTGGTTATGCAATCTTTGTGGTAATGGGTTATTTGATTCATAAGATAGATTTTACACTTAATCAGAGATGTATTATTTATATTCTTGGTTTGGCAGGTTTCTTAATGCATTTTGGTGGTACTTATTTTGAATCTTACGCATTAGGTGGTGTGAGTCAGATCTATAAGAATTTAATGCAGACCCCTATTTTGATGTATTCTGGTGCTATTTTCTTATTTATTAAACAGATCAGTAGTAAAGTCATGCAGACTAAAATATCTAAATCTGTACAGTTCATTAAAAAATATACATTCCCTATTTATTTAATGCATTATTACATTATTGAAATCTTAAATAGATACCTACATCTTGCGAATTATACAAAGTCAATTATCTATCGTTTAGGTATGCCGCTCGTTGTGATTCCTATCACGATTATTTTAACTGCATTAATTCGAAAATTAAGAGTGGGAAAGAAAGTATTACCATAATTACACAAAAATTACACATAGATGGCCTTGTAATAAGGTATAATAACGGCAATGAGTGAATTACAGGTCATTTTGTGGTATAGTTAACTTAGTACGAACTTAACAATAAGGATGTGAATATGAGATGTATAAAAGGAAACTAAGAGGATGGGCAAAGCATTTAGATTTTTTAATTGCGGACCTGATTTGTTTACAGCTAGCCATTTTTCTAGCTTACTATATGCGTCATGGAATACTTGATTTATATACTAGATCATTGTATGTAAATATCGCTATAGTTATGACATTATTGGATATGTTGATTATTATATTCTTTAATATTTTAAAGAATATTTTAAAGCGTAATAACGTTACAGAAATGATAAAGGTAATAGAGAAATCATTATTATTAATGGTTGTATCTACTGCTTATATTTTCTATGCGCAGAAGGATGATGTATCACGTTTAACTTTAGGTTTTACATGTGTATTTGATGCAATGTTTACTTATATTGTGCATTGTGTTATGAAGCCAATTGTAAGACGTAGAAGAAAGAATAATAAGAAGTCATTGATCGTGATTACAGAGTCTGAGTATATTGATTCTATTACAGAGAATAAGAAAGCATTTGGCTTAGATGAATATCAGAGTGTTGGATTTGCGGTTCTAGATAAGAATATGGAAGGTCAGAAATCACATGGCTGGTCTATTGTCGCGTCTCAGGATACTGTCATAGATTATGTATTGAGACAGTGGATGGATGAAGCATTGGTTATTCTTCCTAGGGAAGGTGTTTTCTCAACTTCTTTAGTTAAAGACTTAGCTGAAATGGGTCTTGCAGTTCATGTAGAAATCAGTGAATATAACTCATTAAAGGGTTATCGTAAACAGTTTGAAAGAATGGGTAAAAACCAGGTATTGACTGTCAGCATGAACTCTATTAATGAATACGACTGGATTGCGAAGAGAATATTAGATATTTTAGGTGGTTTAGTAGGCTGCTTAATTACACTCATTCTAACAATTTTCTTAGCTCCTGCAATTTTTATTGCGTCTCCAGGACCAATCTTCTTTAAACAGAAGAGAGTTGGTAGAAATGGTAAAGTGTTCAATATGTATAAGTTTAGAAGTATGTATATGGACGCTGAAGAGCGTAAGAAGGAACTTATGGCGCAGAATAGAGTCAAGGACGGTATGATGTTCAAACTTGAATATGACCCTCGTATTATTGGCTGTAAGAAGAAAGCCGACGGAACTATTAAGAAGGGTGTAGGTAACTTCATTAGAGACTGGTCTCTTGATGAATTTCCGCAGTTCTTTAATGTATTAAAAGGTGATATGAGTTTAGTAGGTACTAGACCTCCTACTCTTGATGAATGGAATAAGTATGAATTACGTCATAGAGCACGTCTTGCATTTAAGCCAGGTATTACAGGTATGTGGCAGGTAAGCGGTAGAAGTAATATCACTGACTTTGAAGAAATCGCAAGATTAGATAAAGAATATATCAAGAACTGGAAGTTCAGTCTTGATATTCAGATCTTATTGAAGACAGTACAGGTTGTTTTCAAAAAAGAAGGATCAATGTAAAGGAGTAATGAATATGCCATCAGTAAAGATTATTATTGCGACACATAAGAAGTATCGTATGCCTGATGATGAGATGTATGTTCCTGTACAGGTAGGTGCAGAAGGTAAGGATGATCTTGGATATACACGTGATAATACAGGTGATAATATTTCTTCTTTAAACCCACAGTTCTGTGAGTTAACAGGATTATATTGGGCTTGGAAGAATTTAGATGCAGATTATGTAGGTTTAGCGCATTATCGTAGACATTTTAGAGGTAAGAAGAAAACAAAGGATCCATTTGATTGTGTTCTTACTTCTAAGGAAGCAGAAGAATTATTAAAGGACAATGATATCTTAGTGACTAAGAGACGTAATTATTATATTGAAACAATTTATGATCATTATGTTCATACACTTTATCCAGAACCACTCGATGAAACAAGAAAGATTATTGAAGAGAAGTGTCCAGAGTATTTACCAGCTTTTGATAAACATATGAAAGAAAAGACAATGCATGCTTTTAATATGTTTGTGATGAAGAAAGAATATTTTGATGCTTATTGTGAATGGTTATTTGGTATTTTATTTGAATTGACAAAGAGATTTGAAGATGCTGAATATAATAGTTTCCATGCACGTTATCCAGGTAGAATTAGTGAATTATTATTAGATGTCTGGATGATGGAGAACGGTTATGCATGTAAGGAAGTGCCATTTGTTTATATGGAAAAGATCAACATGTTTAAAAAGGGAATGGGATTTTTAAAGGCTAAGTTCTTACATAAGAAGTATGGGGAGAGTTTTTAATGAGTTTATTTAAGAAAATAGTAACACTTGTACTCGCAATGAGTTTGATGACTGGATGTTCTTTGACTAATAATGCGGATTCACAGAAGGTATTTAATTTTGCAGATTCTGGTTATGTGACTTCACTTGATGCATCAAAGGCTATTGATGAAACATCTACGAATGTGATTCAGGCTTTTGGTGATGGTTTATATGCTTATAATGTGAAAAGTAAGTTAAAGCCTGCCATTGCGAAAAGCATGAAAGTCAGTGATGATGGTAAAACATATACCTTTGAAATTAGAAAGAATGTGAAATGGTCTAATGGGGATCCTGTGACTGCAGAGGACTTTGTATATGCATGGAAGAGAGCCTTATCTATGCGTTCTGATGCATCTAAGCTTCTTACATCTTATGGTGCAGCCATTGCAGGAGCAGATGAAATCTACAACGGTAGAAAGTCTGCAGATACATTAGGGGTTTATGTGAAGGATAAGAAGTTAGTCGTTAATCTCGCTTATAAGACATCACGTTTTATGGATTTAGTGACTCAGCCAGTATTCTTCCCATTAAATCAGAAGTTTGTAGAAGCACAGGGAGATCAGTATGCAACTTCTCCTAAGACATTATTGTCATGTGGGACATATAAGGTGTCTTCTATTTCTAAAGATAAGATTACTTTAAAGAAGAATAAGACATGTTATATCGCAAAGAAGACAAATATCGATTGTATTAATATGTATTTTGGAATCAGTAATGAAGATAAGATCAAGATGTTTGATGAAGGTAAGATTGACTTTGCGGCAGTGACTGGTGAAAATGCGAAGAAGTATGATGGTAAAGATTCAAGTACTGCAGATCCTGATAGTGTTATTTGGGATTTAGTACCTAATTTCAAGGATCAGTATTTATCAGATGCAAGAGTACGTGAAGCAATGTCTTTATTACTTGAAAGAAAGAAATACAATAAACAGGTATTGCATGATGGAAGTCATAAGGCACAGGGATTACTTCCTATGGGAATCTGTTTCAACTCTAATAAGCAGTTTATTAGAGATGCTTCTAGTTATAAATTAAAGTATGATAAGAAAGAAGCAAAGAAAACTTTAAGTAAGCTTCTTAATGAATACAAATTGAAGAAATTCACATTTACTTTAACTTATACAAATGATTATCCAGCAACTAAGGCAATTGCGGGTAAGATTAAAGATGATCTTGAAGCAACAAAACAAATCAAGGTGTATTTAAAAGAAGTAAATACTGTAGATTATAATCAGGCAGAACTTTCTTTATTACGTATCAAGGGTGTATGTAATGATGCTTATGATTATCTAGCCCCTCTTGCAGTCAATAACCAGGGTATTAATCATTATGCGAATAATGAATTCAATAACTACTTTAGAACTGCAGTGAACGCAAAGGATCAAGATGAACGTTACTATGCATTCTTAAATGCAGAAAGAGTCGCAATGCGTGACTATGCA